>DASWYX010000021.1:0-3593 GCA_036404755.1 Pseudoduganella sp. | reverse complement strand
GAGGAGAGCTCGCCCATTTCGATGCGCTCAACGAGCCCGCCGCATGGCTGCAGCAGGAATTCCGCATGCGAGGCCGCGCCGATCTGGTCGCGCAGGGCCAGGAACTTCTCGCCGCGCAGCGTGCTCTCGGTGGCGAGCACGGCGACTTTGCCATTGCGTGTGGCCGCGGCGCCCGGCTTCAGGCCTGGCTCCACGCCGACGATAGGCAGGCTGGGATGCGCGTGGCGCAACGCCTTGATGGCCGCCACCGTGGCCGTATTGCAGGCCACGACCAGCGCCTTCGCGCCGCGCGAGATAAGGAAGGACGCAATCGCCAGCGAGCGCCGCACCAGCCACTCGTCCGACTTCTCGCCAGAAGGCGCAAAGCCGGAGTCGGCGAAGTACAGCAGGTGCTCCTGCGGCAGCTGCGCATGGATATGGCGCAGCACCGACAGCCCTCCGACACCGGAGTCGAAAATGCCGACAGGACCGTCAGCGGAGGGCAGGGCGGTGTGGTGCGACATTAAGCCGGAACAGCCGCTTTCAGCGACTCGATCTTCACCGCCCACTCTTTCGGGCCGGTGTTGTGCACGGAGGTGCCCGAGGAATCGACAGCCACGGTTACCGGCATGTCGACCACGTCGAACTCATAGATCGCTTCCATGCCCAGGTCTTCGAAGCCAACCACCTTGGCGTGCTTGATCGCCTTGGACACCAGGTAAGCCGCGCCGCCCACCGCCATCAGGTAAGCCGACTTGTGCTTCTGGATCGATTCGATTGCAGCAGGACCGCGTTCGGCCTTGCCGATCATCGAGATCAGGCCAGTCTTCTCCAGCATCATGTCGGTGAACTTGTCCATGCGGGTAGCGGTGGTCGGGCCGGCTGGGCCAACGACTTCATCGCGCACCGGATCGACCGGGCCAACGTAGTAGATCACACGGTTGGTAAAGTCCACCGGCAGCTGCTCGCCCTTGGACAGCATGTCCTGGATGCGCTTGTGGGCGGCATCGCGGCCGGTCAGCATCTTGCCGTTCAGGAGCAGGGTCTGGCCCGGCTTCCACGAGGCCACTTCTTCCTTGGTCAGCGTGTTCAGGTCGACGCGCTTGGACTTCTCGGTGTCCGGAGCCCAGGAGACATCAGGCCAGTCGGTCAGCTTCGGCGGCTCGATGTAGGCCGGGCCGGAACCATCCAGCACGAAGTGAGCGTGACGGGTAGCCGCGCAGTTCGGGATCATCGCCACAGGCTTGGAGGCAGCGTGGGTCGGGTACATATTGATCTTCACGTCCAGCACCGTGGTCAGGCCGCCCAGGCCCTGCGCGCCGATGCCCAGCGCATTGATCTTGTCGCACAGTTCGATACGCAGTTCTTCCAGCTTGTTCTGCGGGCCGCGCTTTTTCAGCTCGTACATGTCGATGTCTTCCATCAGCGACTCTTTTGCCATCAGCATCGCCTTCTCGGCGGAGCCGCCGATGCCGATGCCCAGCATGCCCGGCGGGCACCAGCCGGCGCCCATCAGCGGCACGGTCTTCAGCACCCAGTCCACCAGCGAGTCGGACGGGTTCAGCATCACGAACTTGGTCTTGTTCTCGGAGCCGCCGCCTTTGGCAGCAACGCTCACGTCCACGGTATTGCCTTCGACCAGTTCCATGTGGACCACGGCCGGGGTGTTGTCCTTGGTGTTCTTGCGCTCGAAGTGCGGGTCGGCCACGATGGACGCGCGCAGCTTGTTGTCGGCGAAGTTGTAGGCGCGGCGCACGCCTTCGTTCACGGCGTCGGTCACGGTGCCGGTGAAGCCTTCGAAGCGTACGCCCATGCCGATCTTCAGGAAGACGTTGACGATACCGGTGTCCTGGCAGATCGGGCGCTTGCCTTCTGCGCACATGCGCGAGTTGGTCAGGATCTGCGCGATGGCGTCCTTGGCGGCCGGGCTTTGCTCGGCTTCATAGGCGCGCGCCAGGTGCTGGATGTAGTCGGCCGGGTGGTAGTAGCTGATGTACTGCAGCGCCGCTGCGACGGATTCAATCAGGTCGTCTTGCTTGATGATGGTCATGATGGTTGGCTCGGTTGGCTAATTAATGCTTTGATTCGTTCTGCGTGACGGTGGTGATGCGATCCGTGTAGGCAATCGCCATTGCCGACAACAGGAATACGACGTGGATGCTGGTCTGCGCGATCAGGGTCTTTTCATCGAAAGCGGACGCATTGATGAAGGTCTTCAGCAGGTGGATCGACGAGATGCCGATGATGGCCATGGCCAGCTTGGTCTTCAGCACGGAGGCGTTCACGTGCGACAGCCACTCCGGCTGGTCAGGATGTCCTTCCAGGTGCATGCGCGAGACGAAGGTTTCGTAGCCGCCCACGATCACCATGATCAGCAGGTTGGAAATCATGACCACGTCGATCAGGCCCAGGACCACCAGCATGATGATGGTTTCGGTCAGCTTGGTTGGCACATTGGTGGAGCCGGGCACGGCGACGGCGTGGAAGATGTGTTCCAGCGAGGCTTCGTTGCCCATGGCGGCGCCGATCAGGTCCTTCAGCTCGACCCAGAAGTGGAACACGTAGACGCACTGCGCCAGTATCAGCCCCAGGTACAGCGGCAACTGCAGCCAGCGGGACATGAAGATGAATGCGGGGATGGGGCTGAGGCGTTTGGGTTCGTTCTGGTGTTCGTTCATCGTTGGAATTCTTCGGGGGATGGTCGGAAACACCCGACATTCTACACGGGGAGGGCGCCGCCAGCAGCGCTCAGCAGCAGCGATTCATTTGCTCAATAGAAATTGCTTCACTTATAGACTAATGCTAAAGTCCGGCTTTGCATTTTTCGTAACACTCTCATGAAGCTTGACTGGATTCAGGGCTTGCGCGGCGTGGCCGTGCTGCTGGTAGTACTCACCCATGGGCGCATTTTCCTCGAAGGCACCCCGGACGCACCGCTGGCCAATGCGATTTTCCTGCCGGGCGCCATGGGCGTCGATCTGTTTTTCCTGATCAGCGGCTTCATCATGCTGTACACCACGCGCCACGCGAGCGGGGCGCGCGAGGCGCTGCTGTTTGCGATCAAGCGCTTCGCCCGCATCTGGCCGGCATTTGCCGTGATCACGGTGCTGTTCATCTTCGTCCGCGATGAAAACGCGAGCTTCTTCCGCGACGGTCACAACCTGCGTGCCCTGGCGCGCACGCTGGCCTTCCTGCCGGTGCAGGGCGGCGCGGCGCCATTCTTCAACCAGACTTTTCCGCTGGGCTGGACGCTGGTCTTCGAAATGTATTTCTACATCGTGTTCGGCCTGAGCATGCTGGCGGGGCGGCTGCGCTGGGTCGCACTCGCGGCATGGGCGCTGTTCAGCCTGGTGGCGCTGCCGGCCTTGCTGCCGGGCGCCGGGCCTCTCTATTTGCAGGTGGTCACCCATCCGATCGTGTATGAATTCCTGGCGGGCGTGGCGATCGGCATGCTTTACCTGTCGCCGCACGGCCGTTTCCCCAGCGCGGCCGTCGCATGGCAGGCGGTGGTGTGCACAGGTGGTTTCGCGCTCTGGTATGCCTGGTCCGGCAACAGCAGCGGAAACGGCCCGCAAGGCTACGGCTGGCCGTTGGCCCTGATGTTGTGCTCGCTG
>DASWYX010000020.1:0-3645 GCA_036404755.1 Pseudoduganella sp. | reverse complement strand
CGGCACCGGCATCTTCTTCACGATGGTGGAAGCGGTGCCCAAGGCCGGTCCCTCGGTCATCCTTTCCTTCCTGCTGGCAGCGCTGACGGCCGGCCTCACGGCGCTGTGCTACGCCGAACTGTCCTTCCGCATCCCGGCCGCTGGTTCCGCCTATTCCTTCGCCTACGCCACCGTGGGCGAGTTCATGGCCTTCATCGTCGCCTTCTGTGTACTGTTGGAGTACGGCCTTGCCGCCAGCGCCACGGCGATCGGCTGGTCGGACTACCTGAATAACTTCCTCGTCAATGCCTTCGGCTGGCAGATCCCGGAGGTGCTGCGCACGCCGATGATCGTGTCCACGCCCACGGGAACCGTGTGGAATATCGGCCATATCAATCTGCCGCCCATCATCCTGGTTGCCCTGTGCTGCATCCTGCTGATCCGCGGCGCCAAGGAGTCGGCCGTGGCCAATGCCGTAATGGTGCTGATCAAGCTGGCCATCCTGATCTTCTTCGTGGTGATCGCGGCCCAGGGCTTCGACATGAAGAATTTCACCCCCTTCTTCAAGCCCACGCCGGGCGAACCCTTCCCCGGCCTGCACGGCATCGCCGCCGCCGCCGGCACGGTATTCTTTTCCTTCATCGGCCTGGACACCATCGCCACCGCCGGCGAGGAAGTGCGCAATCCGAAGCGCAACGTTCCCGTCGGCATCCTGGGCGCGCTGGCCATCGTGACCGTGTTCTACCTGCTGGTGGCCGTGGCGGCCATGGGCGCCCAGCCGGCGCAGTTGTTCGAAGGCCAGGCGGCCGGCCTCTCCGTGATCCTGCAGAACGTGACGGGCCACGCATGGCCGGCGCTGGTGCTTTCCGCCGGCGCGGTGATCTCCGTGTTCTCCGTGACGCTGGTGACGATCTATGGCCAGACCCGCATCCTGTACGCGATCGCCAAGGACGGCCTGGTGCCGAAGGCTTTCCAGACCGTGAATCCGAAATCGCATTCGCCCGTGGCCAATACGCTGATCGTGTCCATCGTCGTGGGCGTGGTGGCCGGCCTGGTGGATTCCACCTTCCTGTGGGACATGGTTTCCATGGGCACGCTGACCGCCTTCATCATCGTATCGATCGCGGTGCCGGTGCTGCGCAGCAAGGACCGCGCTGCGGGCATGTCCACCAAGGGTGGCTTCCGCGTGCCGCTCGGCCCTTACTTCGTGCCGGCGCTGAGCATTGCCGCCTGCGCCTACCTGATGGTCAACCTGTCGCCGGCCACGAAAACCATCTTCACGATCTGGATGGTGGTGGCAGTGATCACCTATTTCTTCTACGGCATCCATAACTCGCGACTCAAAAAGGCTTGACCCCAATGCAGCTGAAAGCAATCGCCCATTCCACCTTCCTGGCCACGGCCATCTTGTCTGGAGCGATTGCCCAGGCGGACACACAGGCGCTGCGTGAATACCGCGCAGTCGCCATCTCTCCCTCCGGCGACCGCGTGGTGTCGCTGGAATCGCTGGACAAGAACGCGCCGGACAAGCGCCCGCATTCCACCGTCGTGGTGCGCGACGCGGCCAGCGGCAAGATCCTCAACGAATTCGATCCCTGCGCCACCTGCAGCTACGACCGCCCGAGCTGGTCGCCGGACGGCAAGCAGGTCGCCTTCATCGGCGGCGACAGCAAGGCCGGCGCGGCCACGCTGTTCGTAACGGCCGGCCGCGAAGCCCGGCAACTGGCGGTGGTGAAAGGCGTGGCCAGCACGGCGCGCTGGTCGCCGGACGGCAGGACGATCGCGCTGCTGGCCACCGTCGGCGCGAAAAAGGAAACCGGCGCCACGGCTGCCGGCGCCCGCCTTGTGGGCGAAATCGGCACGGAAGAAGATGCGCAGCGCATCGCCAGCGTGCCTGCGGCCGGCGGTGCACTGAAGCTGCTGTCGCCGGAAGACACCTTCGTCTACGAATACGACTGGACGCCGGACGGCAAGGGCTTCGTGGCGACCAGCGCCCAAGGCAATGGCGACAATAACTGGTGGGTGGCCAAGCTGACCCACGTCGATGCGGCAAGCGGCGCGCTGCGCGTGATCGCATCCCCGTCCACCCAGCTGAATGCGCCGCGCGTGTCGCAGGACGGCAAGACGGTCGCCTATATCGGCGGCCTGATGTCCGACTTCGGCGCCGTGGGCGGCGATATCTGGACCGTGCCGCTGGCCGGTGGCGAGCCGGTGAACCTGACGCCGGGCTTCAAGGGCAGCTTCAACGGCATCGTGTGGCGCAACAACCAGCTGCTGGGCAGCGCGCTGATGGGCGACCAGACCAGCGTGCTGGCGCTGGATGCGAAAACCGGCAAGACCGAGTTGCGCTGGTCGGCGGCCGTGGGCTCGCAAGGCGCGGAGGGGCGCTTCTCCTTCAGCGCGGACGGCAGCAGGGCCGCCGCCGCCCAGGAGGATTTCGAGCACGGTCCGCGCCTGGTCGCCGGCACGCTGGGCAAGCTGGCCGCCATCACGCGCGACAACGAAGGCTTCGCGTCGCAAGTCTCGGTGCGCAATGTGAGCTGGCAGAACGAGGGCTTCACCGTGCAGGGCTGGCTGCTCGGCCCGCGCAATGTGGACGCGAACAAGAAGTATCCGATGGTAGTGCAGGTGCATGGCGGCCCGGCGTCGGCCGTGTCGCCGCGCTATGTGTCGGCGGGCGAGTACGGCAATCCGCTGGCGCGCACGCTGGTGGAGGCGGGCTACTTCGTGTTCATGCCGAACCCGCGCGGTTCCTTCGGCCAGGGCCAGGAATTCACCCGCGCCAACCGCCGCGACTTCGGCGGCGGCGACCTGCGCGACATCCTGGCCGGGGTGGACGCTGCCGCCCGCGTGGCGCCGGTGGATGTGAACCGCCTCGGCCTGATGGGCCATTCCTACGGCGGCTTCATGACCATGTGGGGCGTGACGCACAGCGACCGCTTCAAGGCGGCCGTGGCCGGCGCCGGCATCGCCAACTGGATCAGCTACTACGGCCAGAACGGCATCGACCAGTGGATGGTGCCCTTCTTCGGCGCCACCGCCTACGACGACCCGGCCATCTACCGCCAGCTGTCGCCGATCGAATCGATCAAGTCCGCGAAAACGCCGACCCTGGTCTACGTGGGCGAGCGCGATGTGGAAACGCCGGCCGTGCAGTCGATGGAATTCTGGCATGGCCTGCGCGCGATGGGCGTGCCGTCCTCGCTGGTGATCTATGACGGCGAGGGCCACGCGCTGCGCAAGCCCGAGCACGTGCGCGACCTGCGCCAGCGCACCGTGGGCTGGTTCAACCGCTACCTGGGCGGCTAATCGATGCGCCTGCGTGGAAAGCTGATGCTGGCCCTGCTGACAACCGGGCTGGCGGCGGTGGCAATGGTGGGCGGGCTGGCCTATGTCACGGTTAGCTACAAGATCGATACGATACGGCGCCAGCAGGCCGCCGAGCACTTCCACCGCTACATGACGGCCTACCTGGCGAAATACGGCGACTGGCAGACCGCCGTCGCCGCCGAGAATTTCGACAGCTTCGTGCGCCACGCGGGCGGCAGCGTCCACGCCCGCCAGGATGTCGCGCAGGTCGCCGCCGCCGAAGTCGCGGCGGTTGGCGCGGGTGAATTCCTGGCCCTGGCCGAAGGAACCGCGCGGGTTCGGCATGAACACGAAGTA
>DASWYX010000019.1:0-3149 GCA_036404755.1 Pseudoduganella sp. | reverse complement strand
GCGGAGCTGAGTACCGGCTGGTCCAATCCGGTGAGCATCGGCGCCGCCAGGGTCCGCGTATGCTTCTCCCCCGAGCCGAAAGACCAGCGCACACAGATCGATACTGTGGTCGAGGCGATCCGGAAGGCCGAAAGCTCGGTCCTGTTCTGCATTTTCACCCCAACGGACGAGGAGCTGCGCAAGGCCTGCTTCGCCGCCGGCGACAAGGGCCTGATGATGTATGGCCTGGTCAACAACATCTCCCCGGAGTCGGCAACGGAAGCAGAAAAAGCCCAGGCCAATGGCGAAACGCTCGCTTCGCCCAGGCTGGCCAATCTGGAGCTCTACCACCGCAACAAGAACGAGAGGGACGTAATCGAAGGCAGCTACTTCTCACGCAGCACCGCCCCGCAGGGATTCGAAGTCGAGCGGCGCTACTTCCCCGGCGAGAAACCTTCGAAAGTGCCGCCGGTGGTCATTCACCACAAATTCATCGTCATCGACGCCGAAACGAGCAACCCCGTGGTCTACACCGGCTCGGCCAATATGAGCGAGAACTCGGAACACAATAACGACGAGAACCTGCTGGAGATTCGCGACAAGCGCATCGCCCGCATTTACCTCGCGGAGTTCATGCGTCTGTATGAGCACTACAGGGCGCGCGCCATCTTCATCAAACAAAAGGAGCAGGCATTGCAAGGCAATCCCGCTCCCCAACAAAAGCTCAAGCTGCAGACGGATTTGAGCTGGGCCAGGAAATACTACGTGGACGGTTCGCCCGAATCGAGAGCGCGCCAGGCGATGGCCTGAGCCTCACTCCTCCTCGTGGAAGGCTTCCTCGCGCTTCCTGCGTAACGTCGGCGACATCACGACGGCCAGCGCAGCCACGGCCAGTGCCAGCATGGTGGCGCTGATCGGGCGCGTGATGAACACCGTCGGATCGCTGTGCGACAGCAGCAGCGCACGGCGCAGGTATTCCTCCATCATCGGCCCGATGATAAAGCCCAGCAGCATTGGCGCCGGTTCCAGGTCCAGCTTGGCGCAGACATAACCGAACAGGCCAAAGAGCGCCATCAGGTATACGTCGAACTCCGCGTTATTCAGGCTGAACACGCCGATGGCGCAGAACATCAGGATGGCCGGATACAGGCGGTGATACGGCACCATGATCATCTTCACCCATAGTCCGATCATCGGCAGATTCAGCACAACCAGGAAGAAGTTCCCGATCCACATGGAGACGATCAAGCCCCAGAACAGGGCCGGCTGTTCGGTCATCACGGCCGGTCCTGGCTGGATGCCCTGGATGATCATGGCGCCAATCATCAGCGCCATCACGGGATTGGACGGTATGCCCAGCGTGAGCATCGGAATGAAGGAAGTCTGGGCGCCGGCATTGTTCGCCGATTCCGGCGCGGCCACGCCTTCGATCGCGCCCTTGCCGAATTGCGCCGAGTTCTTCGACACTTTCTTCTCGATCGAATAGGAGGCAAACGATGCCAGCATCGCGCCGCCGCCAGGCAGGATGCCGAGTGCGGAGCCAAGTACCGTGCCCCGCACAACCGGCGCGATGATGCGCTTGAAGTCCTCCTTGCTCAGCATCAGGCCGGACACTTTCTTCATCAGCAGCGTGCGCGACTCGTCATGTTCCAGGTTGCGAACGATCTCGCCGATGCCGAACATGCCCATCGCGACGATCACGAAGTTGATGCCGTCCGCCAGTTGCGGCAGGTCGAAGGTGTAGCGCGCCGCGCCCGAGTTCACGTCGGTGCCGACCAGGCCCAGAATCAGGCCCAGGATCACCATGCCGATGGCGTTCAGCAGCGAGCCGCTGGCCAGAACCACGGACGCCACGAGGCCAAGCACCATCAGCGAAAAGTATTCGGCGGGTCCGAATTTCAGCGCTAGGTCGGCCAGCGGCGGCGCGAACAGCGCGAGCAGCACGGTCGACACCGTGCCCGCGAAGAAGGACCCGATCGCCGCGGTCGCCAGCGCCTTGCCGGCATGTCCCTGGCGCGCCATCTGGTAGCCGTCGATCGCCGTCACCACCGATGACGACTCGCCCGGCAGGTTGACCAGGATGGCCGTAGTGGACCCGCCGTATTGCGCGCCGTAGTAAATACCGGCCAGCATGATCAGCGCCGAAATCGGAGGCAGGCCGAACGTGGCCGGCAGCAGCATGGCGATAGTGGCAACAGGCCCGAGTCCCGGCAGCACGCCTACCGCGGTGCCGACAAAGACGCCGATCAGGCAGTACATCAGGTTCGTCAGCGTGAAGGCGGTTTCCAGGCCAAGGCCGAGGTTTGCGAAGATTTCCATATCCCTCCTCCTCAGAAACCGAGCCAGGGGCCGAGTATCGGCATCGGCAAGCCAAGCAGCTTGACGAAGACCACCACCGCAAACACCGCCAGGCCGATGGCGATCAGCAAGGACGAGCCCCAGGTGAATTTAGGGCTGGCATAGGCGCTGACCAGCACCACGGCCAGGATGGCGGGCACCAGTCCGGCATCGCGCATCAGGAAGCCGAACAGCAGCACTGCCACCAGGACCAGCAGCAGATTCCTGACGTAGAAACGGCCGACCGCTTCGCCCGGACGCATAAAGGACCGGACCATGGCGATCACGCCGATGATGGCCAATATGCCGCCCAGGATGGTCGGGAAATAGCCGGGGCCCATGCGGCCCGCTGTCCCCATCGAGTAATCGCGGCCGATGATGACGGCGGCAAGGCCCATGCACAGGAAGATAACGCCGCTCCAGAAATCTTTAGGATGACGGATAAATGCAGGCACGTGATTGTCCCTCTTTGGTGTTTTTATGTTTATAGGATACGCCGGCGGCAGAAGCCCATCCGCCGCGCGGCGCCTTGCTGCTTAGTCGGCGTAGACGCCGGCCTTGGCGATGATCGGGTTCCAGCGGTCGATCTCCGACTTCAGGTGGGCTCGCAAAGCTTCCGGCGTGGCGCGGTTGTCGGCCACTGGTTCCGTGCCCAGGTCCGCAAAGCGCTGCTTCACGGCCGGGTCCTTCAATGCCACCTGCAGTGCGCCGGACAGCGTGTCCACCACCTGCTTCGGCGTGCCCTTCGGCGCATACAGGCCATGCCACACCGCCACCTCAAAGCCCGGCAGGCCGGACTCGCTCAGCGTCGGCAGCTCGGGCAATGCCGCGAT
>DASWYX010000018.1:0-3449 GCA_036404755.1 Pseudoduganella sp. | reverse complement strand
GATGATCAGGATGGCGTTTTTCTTGACGATGCCGATCAGGAGGAAGACGCCGATCAGCGCGATGATCGAAAACTCCATCTTGAACATCAGCAGCGCCAGCACGGCGCCTACGCCGGCCGAGGGCAGCGTGGACAGCACCGTCACCGGGTGCACGAGGCTTTCGTACAGGATGCCCAGCACGATATAGATCACCACCAGCGCCGCCAGGATCAGCAAGGGCTGCTGCTGGTTGCTCTCCTGCGCGCTGCGCGCCGTGCCCTGGAAACTGCCGCGCACATTGTTCGGCATGCCGATGTCGGCTTCGGCCTGCTTGACCGCTGCCTGCGCCTGGCTCAAGCTGTAGCCCTGCGCCAGGTTGAAGGAAATCGTGGTCGCCAGTTCGCCGTCCTGGTGGTTGACCGAGGTGGGCGTGGCGCTCTCTGCGAACGTGGAAATCGCGCTCAGGGGGACCATGGTCGATGCCGAAGTGCTCAGCGCATTGCCGGACGAGGCGTCGCGCGCGGCCTGCACATTGTTGCTCGACGTGGAAACCGTCGTGCCCAGGGCGCCGGCTTGCGTCGTGCTGCCGCCAACGAGGCCGGCCGGGCTGCCCGTGCCGCCAACGCCAGCGCCGCCCGATGAGGCGCCACCCGACGACGTGCCGACTGAAGCCGTGCCAGCGGCCTTGCTGACTGCGCTGCTGGCCGCGCCCTTGCGCGGCACATACACATCGCGCAGCGACTCCGGGCTCTGCGCGAACTCCGGCGCCACTTCCATCACGACCTTGTACTGGTTCAGCTCATCGTAGATGGTCGCCACCTGCCGCTGCCCGAAGGCGTTGTACAACGCGTTATCGACATCCTTGACGGTCATGCCCAGGCGCGAGCTGGTGTCCTTGTCGATGGTGACGAAGGTTTCGACACCGTTGTCCGCCTGGTCGGTATCCACATCCACCAGCGCCTTTTGCGCCTTCATGGCATCGGCCAGCCGGCTCGCCCAATCTTTCAGGTCCGCGCGGTTATCGCTCTTCAGCGTGTACTGGTAAGTGGAATTGCTCTGCCGCCCGCCCATGCGCAAGTCCTGCACCGGATTGAGGAAGAGCGAAACGCCGGTCACGCGCTGCAGTTGCGGACGCAGGCGCGCAATGACGGCCTGGCCGGATTCCGTGCGCTCGGAAGCCGGCTTCAGGTTCACGAACATGAAACCACCGCCCGCGCGCGAGCCGCCGGTAAAGCCGACCACGGTGGCTACGGCCGGGTCGCGCTTGATGATGTTGACCAGCTGGCGCAGCTTCTGCTGCATGGCCTGGAAAGAAATGCTCTGGTCGGCGCGGATGCCGCCGTTGATCTGGCCCGTGTCCTGCTGCGGGAAGAAGCCCTTGGGCGAGGCGGCGAACAAATAGACGTTCAGGCCGACCACAAACAGCAGGATGGCCATCACCAGCCACAGCGAATGCAGCGCCCAGTCCAGCGAGTGCTCGTAGGCGCGCAGTACGGACGCGAAAGCGCGCTCGAAGAAGCGCGAAACGCGGCCCGCCGGCCTGTGCTCCTGGCCCGGCTTCAGCAGCCAGGCGCACATCATCGGCGTGGTGGTCAGCGAAATCACCAGGGAAATCAGCACCGCGGCGGACAGTGTGACGGCGAATTCACGGAACAGCCGTCCCACCTGGCCGCCCATGAACAGCAGCGGAATGAACACCGCCACCAGCGACAGGCTGATGGACAGCACCGTGAAGCCCACTTCGCGTGCGCCCAGCAGCGCCGCCTTGAAGCGGTCCATCCCCTGCTCCACGTGGCGCGCCGTGTTCTCCAGCACGACGATGGCGTCATCGACCACGAAGCCGGTGGCGACCGTCAGCGCCATCAGGCTCAGGTTATTCAGGCTGAAGCCGAGGAAGTACATCACGCCGAAAGTGCCCAGCAGGGACACGACGGTGGCAATGGCCGGGATGATCGTGGCGCGCGCGCTGCGCAGGAAGGCGCTGACCACCAGCACCACCAGCGCGATGGAGATCAGCAGCGTGATTTCGATTTCCCGCAGCGAGGAGCGGATGGAATTCGTGCTGTCGGATGCCACATTGAGGGTGATGTCCTGCGGCAGCTGGGCGCGCAGCTGCGGCAGCAGTTCGCGCACGCTGTCCACCGTTTCGATCACGTTGGCGCCCGGCTGGCGCGTAATCAGCACGATCACGGCTGGGTCGCCGTTGTACAGGCCCAGCGTGTTGCGGTTTTCCGCGCCGTCCGTCACGGTCGCCACGTCGGCGAGGCGGATGGCCGCGTCGCCGCGCCAGGCCACGACCAGGTTGCGGTAGTCGGCAGCCATCGGCCGCTTGCCCGTTTCGCCGTGGCCGGAATAAATCTGCAGTCGACGTTCATCGCCTTCCAGCGCGCCTTTCGGGCGGTTGGCATTGCTGGCCTGGATGGCGGCGCGCACGTCTTCGGACGACAGGCCATAGCGGTTCATCGCATACGGCAGCAGCTCCACGCGCACGGCGGGCAGCGAACCGCCGCCAATCTCCACGTCGCCCACGCCCTGCACCTGCGCCAGCTTCTGCTGCACGATATTGGATACCGCTTCATAGATCTGCCCCGGGCTGCGGGTGGGCGAAGTCAGGGCCAGGATCATCACCGGCGCATCCGAGGGGTTGGCCTTGCGGTAGGTCGGGTTCTGCTTCAGCGTGGCCGGCAGGTCGACGCGGGTGGCATTGATCGCCGCCTGCACTTCGCGCGCGGCCGACTCGATCTTGCGGTTCAGGTCGAACTGCAGGTTGATGCGGGTCGAGCCGCTGCCGGAATTGGACGTCATTTCGTTGACGCCCGCGATCACGCCCAGCCGCCGCTCCAGCGGCGTAGCCACGCTGGTGGCCATCGTGTCCGGACTGGCGCCGGGCAGGTTGGCGCTGACCGAGATCGAGGGGTAATCGACCTGCGGCAGCGGCGACACCGGCAGCACGAAGAAGGCCGCGATGCCGGCCAGCGCCAGCCCGATCGTCAGCAGGACCGTGGCGATGGGACGGCGGACAAAGGGCTCGGACAGGTTCATGGCGCGGCGCCCTCCCCTCGTGGCCGTTCAGCGGCGCCGCGGCGCTTGCGCCAGCGCTGGCCCATGCGGTCGAAGGCCAGGTAGATCACCGGCGTGGTGTACAGCGTGAGCAGTTGGCTGACGATCAGGCCGCCGAAGATGGAAAGGCCGAGTGGACGGCGCAGTTCCGCCCCCTCGCCAAAGCCCAGCATCAGCGGTATCGCCGCGAACAGCGCCGCCAGCGTGGTCATGATGATGGGACGGAAGCGCAGCAGCGCGGCCTGGTGGATCGCTTCCTGCGGCGGCTTGCCTTCGTCGCGCTCGGCCTCGATGGCGAAGTCGATCATCATGATCGCGTTCTTCTTCACGATGCCGATCAGCAGGATGATGCCGATGATGCCGATCACGCCCAGCTCCTGGCCGGTGATCATCAGCGCCAGCAAGGCGCC
>DASWYX010000017.1:0-3220 GCA_036404755.1 Pseudoduganella sp. | reverse complement strand
CCGTGGACGTGGTCGACGACCTGACCGGTGCAAAACTCGGCCGCGCCAAGTCGGGCACCTTCCGTACCGCCGACGTGGTCGGCCTGGACACCATGGGCCACGTGATCAAGACCATGCAGGACAACCTGGCGGACGATCCCTTCTTCGGCGTCTACAAGACCCCGGCCATCCTGTCCAAGCTGATTGAGCAGGGCGCCCTGGGCCAGAAGACCGGCGGCGGCTTCTACAAGAAAGTCGGCAAGGACATCAAGCGCCTGGACTTCGCCACCGGCGAATACGTCGAAGGCGGCGCCAAGGCAGCCGACATCATCGCCCGCATCCTGAAGGAAAAGGACCCGGTCAAGAAATTCAAGGCGCTGCGCGAATCGACCAACCCGCAGGGCCAGTTCCTGTGGGCGATCTTCCGCGACGCCTTCCACTACATCGCCTATCACCTCGAATCCATCGCCGACAACGCGCGCGACGTGGACTTCGCGATGCGCTGGGGCTTCGGCTGGTCCGTCGGTCCGTTCGAGACCTGGCAGGCCGCAGGCTGGACCCAGATCGCCGAGTGGGTGAAGCAGGATATCGAAGAAGGCAAGGCGCTGTGCAACGCACCGCTGCCGGCCTGGGTGTTCGAAGGCGCCGTGGCCGAGAAGGGCGTGCACACCCCTGAAGGCTCCTACTCCGCCGTTTCGAAGTCCTACGTGCCGCGTTCGACGCTGGACGTGTACCAGCGCCAGGAATTCCGTGCCCCGGTATTCGGCAGCGGCGCCGCCGATCCGAAGACCGCCGGCACCACCGTGTTCGAAGACGACTCCGTGCGCCTGTGGCACACCGGCGATGAGGTGCTGATCATCTCGCTGAAGACCAAGATGCACGTGATCGGCGATGGCGTGATCAAGGGCCTGCAGCGCGGCCTGGCCGAAGCCGAGAAGAGCTTCAAGGGCCTGGTGATCTGGAGCGCGGACGCAGCCGACGGCGGCGCCTTCTCGGCCGGCGCCGACCTGCAATCGGCACTGCCGGCCTTCATGGCGGGCGGCGCGAAAGCGGTCGATCCGATCATCCGCGAACTGCAGGATACCTTCATGAAGATGAAGTATTCCAACGTGCCGGTAGTGGCTGCGGTGGCGGGCCTGGCGCTGGGCGGCGGCTGCGAAATGGCGCTGCATGCATCGAAGCGCGTGGCCTCGATCGAGTCCTACATCGGCCTGGTGGAAGTGGGCGTGGGCCTGATCCCGGCCGGCGGCGGCCTGAAGGAAGCGGCCGTTCGCGCTGCCAAAGAAGCCAAGGGCAACGACATCCTGCAATTCCTGAAGACGGGCTTCACCAACGCGGCCACCGCGAACGTGTCCAAGTCCGCGCTGGAAGCGAAGGCCATGGGCTACCTGAAGGAAGACGACGTTATCGTGTTCAATCCGTATGAACTGCTGCACGTGGCGAAAGTGACCGCGCGCTCCATGTTCGACGCAGGCTACCGCGCGCCGATCCAGCGTCCGGTGCCGGTCACGGGCCGCTACGGCTGGGGCACCATCCGCGGCCAGCTGGTCAATATGCGCGACGGCGGCTTCATTTCCGCCCACGACTACAAGCTGGGCGACATGATCGCCGAGATCGTGTCCGGCGGCGACATCGACCAGGGCAGCGTGGTGAGCGAGCAGTGGCTGCTGGATATGGAACGCAAGGCCTTCCTGGAATTGCTGAACAATCCGAAGTCGCAGGAGCGCATCATGGGCATGCTGCAGACCGGTAAGCCGGTACGCAACTAAGCGGCGCTAATCGAACACCAAATATCGGAAGCTTAAAATGAGCAAACAACTTCAAGACGCATACATCGTCGCCGCCACCCGTACGCCGATCGGCAAGGCGCCGCGCGGCATGTTCCGCACCACCCGTCCGGACGACCTGCTGGTCGCCGCCATCAAGGGCGCCATGGCTGCCGTGCCTAACCTGGACCCGGCCCTGATCGTGGACGCCATCGTCGGCTGCTCCTTCCCGGAAGCGGAGCAGGGCTTCAACGTGGCGCGTAACTCCGTGGTGCTGGCAGGCCTGCCGAACACCGTCGGCGGCGTGACCGTGAACCGTTACTGCGCATCGGGCATCACCGCCCTGGCCATGGCCGCGGACCGCATCCGCGTCGGCGAGGCGGACGTGATGATCGCCGGCGGCGTGGAATCGATGTCCATGGTGCCGATGATGGGCCACCACCCATCCATCAATATGGAAACCTTCAAGGACGAGAACGTGGGCCTGGCCTACGGCATGGGCCTGACCGCCGAAAAAGTGGCAGCCCAGTGGAAGGTGTCGCGCGAAGACCAGGACGCCTTCGGCCTGGAATCGCACCGCAAGGCCATCGCCGCCCAGCAGGCCGGCCTGTTCAAGGACGAGATCACCCCGGTTGAAATCGTGACCCGCACGCCGGACCTGCGCAGCGGCGAAATCAGGATCGGCAAGCGCACCGTGGACCTGGACGAAGGCCCGCGCGCCGATGCGTCGATGGAGTCGATGGCCAAGCTGAAGCCGGTCTTCGCCGCCAAGGGTTCCGTGACTGCTGCGACGTCCTCGCAGATGTCCGACGGCGCCGGCGCGCTGATCGTGGTGTCCGAGAAGATCCTGAAGGAACACAACCTGACCCCGCTGGCCAAGTTCTCCTCCTTCGCCGTGCGCGGCGTGCCGCCGGAGATCATGGGCATCGGCCCGAAGGTGGCGATCCCGGTCGCCTGCGCGGCCGCCGGCATCACCCAGGACCAGCTGGACTGGATTGAACTGAACGAAGCATTTGCCGCCCAGGCACTGGCCGTGATCCGCGACCTGAACCTGGACACCAGCAAAGTGAACCCGATGGGCGGTGCAATCGCCCTGGGCCACCCGCTGGGCGCTACCGGCGCTATCCGCGCCGCGACCGTCGTGCACGCACTGCGCCGCAACAGCCTGAAATACGGCATGGTGACAATGTGCGTGGGCGCCGGCATGGGCGCAGCAGGCATTATCGAGCGCGTATAACGCGTGCATACTCGCGCCGTGGCCACGACCTGCGGCGCAGCGTAGGGCGGGTCATTGACCCGCCTTTTTTTTCATACGGAGACAACGAATGGAAATCCAGACCACCAAGACCGGCGGCATCCTCACGCTCGAATTCAACCGCGCCGAGCGCAAGAACGCCATCACGTCCGCGATGTACCAGGCGATGGCCGACGCCATCAATGCAGCCGATGCCGATGCCGAAGTGCGCGTCATCCTG
>DASWYX010000016.1:0-8309 GCA_036404755.1 Pseudoduganella sp. | reverse complement strand
TTGGACAGGTAGCGGGTGCCGGTGTCGGCCACGATGGTGACGACCCGCTTTGCCGTGGTTTGTTCGCGGCAGTATTTCAGGGCGGCGGCCAGCAGGGTGCCGGTGGAGGAACCGGCCAGGATGCCTTCAGCGCGCAATAGTTCGCGGGCGCTTTCGAAGCTTTCCTTGTCCGTGATCGTGTAGGCCTTGCCGATGGCGCCCATGGTCGCGTTGGCGGGAATGAAGTCCTCGCCTATGCCTTCTACGGCCCAGGAGCCGGTCACGTCCGAGACCTTGCCAGTCTCTACATAGCCGGTCAGGATCGAGCCCTTGGGGTCTGCCAGCACGAACTCGGTGGACGGCGACACCTTGGCGAAGTAGCGGGACAGGCCGGTCAGCGTGCCGCCGGACCCCACGCCCAGCACGAGAGCGTCCACCTCGTGGCCCATCTGCTCCCAGATTTCCGGGCCAGTGGTGGTTTCGTGGGCCAGCGGGTTGGCGGGATTGTTGAACTGGTCGGCGAAGAAAGCGCCGGGGATTTCGCGCGCCAGGCGGGCGGCGTAATCCTGGTAATACTCGGGATGGCCCTTGCCGACGTCGGAGCGGGTCATGTGGACTTCGGCGCCGAGCGCCTTCAGGTGCAGCACTTTTTCGACGGCCATCTTGTCCGGCACCACCAGCACCACGCGGTAGCCCTTGTTGCGGCCGACCAGGGCCAGGCCCAGTCCCGTATTGCCCGCGGTGGCTTCGACAATCGTGCCGCCCGGCTTCAGGCGGCCGTCGTTTTCCGCGGCTTCAATGATGGAAAGGCCGATGCGGTCCTTGATGGAGCCGCCGGGGTTTTGCGATTCGAGTTTGAGGAAGAGGCGGCAGGGACCGGTATCGAGGCGGGTAACTTCGACCAGGGGGGTGTTGCCGATCAGGCCGTAAAGCGCGGCCGTGCGTTCATTTTGCATGCTGACTCCTTGCAGTCGCCGGGGCAAGCGATTGTGTCGCCGGCCCCCAGGGGAAAAGCGCGCATTGTGGGGCGCGCCCGCTGAACAAAGAACGAATGTTTCCGCAGTAGCTTATGCGGATTATAATCCCGTACCGCCGGAGACCGGCTTCGATACATCACGACAGCAGTGGCAAAACTCTACTTCCGCTATTCCGCGATGAACGCGGGCAAATCGACTGCAATGCTGCAGGTTGCGCACAATTACGAAGAACAAGGCCAGGCCGTGCGCCTGTTCACGGCCGCCATCGACGACCGCTACGGCGTTGGCAAGGTCACGTCCCGCCTCGGCCCGCAGCGCGAGGTCGAACTGTTCCATGCCGATACCAACTTCCTGACCGGGATCGAGAAGAAAGTCGCCTGCGTGCTGGTGGACGAGGCGCAGTTCCTGTCCACGGCCCAGGTCGTCCAGCTGCACCAGCTGGCCCAGACCAAGGGCGTGCCCGTGATCTGCTACGGCCTGCGCACCGATTTCCGCGGTGAGCCTTTCCCCGGATCAGCCTATCTGCTGGCCCTGGCCGACGATATCGAGGAAATCAAAAATATCTGCACCTGCGGCAAGAAAGCAACAATGAATATCCGTGTGGACGAGCAGGGCAACCGCATCCGCGAAGGCGAGCAAATCAGCATCGGCGGCAACGAGAGCTACCGCCAGGCCTGCGGCCGCTGTTTCTACTCAGGTAACTAAGTTGTCACAATTGCCGTGTAGCATCATCCGATCTGTTCCAGAAAGGTCGGTATGCGATCGGATGTGCTTTATGCGAAAACGCCCGCCGGGCAGGCGGAGGTGCAGGCGCGGCGCGCCGGCCTGACTGCGCGCCAACGAACCCTGCTGATCATGCTGGACGGGCGCAAGCCCCTCTCCGCCTTGCTGCCGCTGCTGCCGGTGGAAGAGCTGGAGCCTGCGCTGGAGGCCCTGCTCAGCCTGGGCTTCATCGCCGACCCGGCCGCGCTGGCGGCGGCTGCGCCAGAGCCGGCGCCGCAGAAGCCTGATCCGCGTCTGATCGAAGCGAAATCCCTGATGCGCACGAGTGCGGAAAAATACCTTGGCTTGCTGGCCGCCGACCTGGTGCGCCGCATCGACATGGCGTCCGACGAGCCGCAGGTGCAGCACGCCATCGGCATGTGGCATATGGCCATGCGCGATTCCAAATACGGCCGGGACGTGGCCGGTCCGCTCCTCGAAAAGACCCGCAGCCTGCTGACGGCTTAATGCGTGCGCGCCCAGGCGGACGGTGTCTGCCCGCAATAGTGGCGGAAGCGTTTCGTGAAATAGCTGGGGTCCTCGTAGCCGACGAGGAAGGCAATGCTCGCCAGCTGTAATTCTCCCTTCAGGATCAGCGCCTGCGCGCGCGACATCCTGCATTGCTCCAGATACACCATCGCGCTGACGCCTGTGCTGGCGCGGAACACCCTCGTGAAGTGATAGCGGCTGACATTGGCGAGGCCCGCCAGCGTGGCGAGGTCGATTGGCTCATGCAAGTGAGCGTCAATGAAGTCCTGTATGCGCCGCAAGGCGCGCGGCGACAGGCGGCCACGGATGGTATCCAAGCTCGTATCTCCTCGTAGCAAGAAAGTGCCAGAAGAAAGCAATAGAGTACCACCGGAATTTGAGGTGAGGAAAGATAATCAATATTCGCTTTAAACCAACAATGAGAGGCCACCATGAGCTATGTCCTGAATATCAATGGCAAGCCCCAAACTGTCGACGTCGATGGCGATACCCCGCTGCTGTGGGTTTTGCGCGACGTCCTGCACATGACTGGGACCAAGTTCGGTTGCGGCATGGCGCTATGTGGCGCCTGCACTGTTCATCTGGATGGGCAACCCATCCGCTCCTGCAGCACACCGGTTGAAACGGTCGGCAAGGGCAAGATCACGACCATTGAAGCGATCGGCGCCACGCCGGCCGGCAAGAAAATCCAGCAAGCGTGGATTGCGCACGATGTGCCGCAGTGCGGCTACTGCCAGTCGGGCCAGATCATGAGCGCGGCGGCACTGCTGGCCAGCAATCCGAAACCGAGCGACGCCGATATCGAGGGGGCCATGTCCGGCAATATCTGCCGCTGCGGCACGTATTCGCGCATCCGTGCGGCCATCAAAACCGCTTCGAACGCTTGAAGGAGACTGGCATGAATGCTCCCACCGAATTTCGCGATTCCCGCCGCCACTTCCTGCAAGCGAGCCTTGGCGCCGCTGGCGGACTGATGCTGTCCTTCTACCTGCCGGGCGCTGCCGCCGCGGTGGCGACCACGGCCTTCAAGCCGAACGCCTTCATCATCATCGCGCCGGACAGCCGGGTAACCATGGTCATGCCCTATGTGGAGATGGGGCAGGGCACTTATACCTCCATCCCCATCCTGCTGGCCGATGAGCTTGAAGTGGACCTGGACAAGATCACCTGCCAGCACGCGCCTGCCGATCCGGCCTACAAGCACGGCATGTTCGGCGTCCAGCTGACGGGCGCTTCGGCCAGTATCCGCGCCGCCTGGAAGCCGCTGCGCGAGGCGGGCGCTACGGCGCGCACCATGCTGGTCCAGGCTGCGGCCGATCAGTGGAAGGTGTCGCCGGAAAGCTGCAAGGCGGCGCACGGCGAGGTGGTGCACACCGCTTCAGGACGTAAGCTCAGCTACGGCAAGTTGTCCGCGAACGCCGCCAAGCTGCCTGTACCGAAGCAGGTGGCGCTCAAATCGCCGGATGCCTATACCCACATCGGCAAGTCTGCCAAGCGGCTGGATGTAGCGGACAAGGTCAACGGCAAAGCGATGTTCGGCATCGATGCCCAGGTACCTGGCATGAAGATCGCGGCCGTCAAGGCTTGCCCCGTCTTCGGCGGCAAGCTCGCTTCGGTCGACGAGGGGCCGGCAATGAAGGTGAAGGGCGTGCGCAAGGTCGTCAAGCTGGAGAATGCGGTGGCCGTGATCGCCGACCATAACGGCGCCGCCAAGAAGGGACTCGCAGCGCTGGACATCAAATGGGACGAAGGCCCGAACGCCAAGTTCTCGTCCGCCGCCTGGGAGCAGGTGCTGGAAGAGGCCGCCCGCAAGCCCGGCCTGATGCATATCAAGGAAGGCGACTTCGCCAAGGCCGCGGCCGGCGGCAAGACGATCGACGCCGTCTATTTCGCCCCTTTCCTGGCCCACGCCACGATGGAGCCGATGAACTGCACGGCGCACGTGAAACCGGGCAGCGTGGAAATCTGGACCGGCACGCAAACGCCGGAACGCTGCGTCAATTTCGTGTCCAAGGCGCTGGGCGTGGAACCGAAGACGGTGAAGATCAATAACTTCCTGCTGGGCGGCGGCTTCGGGCGCCGGCTCGAAGTGGACGTGGTGGTGCAGGCTGCGCAGATCGCCAGGCAGGTCAATTATCCGGTCAAGGTGATCTGGAGCCGCGAGGAAGACACCCAGCACGATTACTACCGGCCGTTCTATCGCGACGAACTGAGCATGGCGCTGGATGCCCAGGGCATGCCGGTCGGCTTCCGTCACCGCTTCGTCGGCTCCGCCATCGAAGCGCGCTATGCGCCGGCCTGGATGGCGAACGGCGTCGATACGGACGCCATCGATGCCGCCGAAAGTCCCTACCACTTTGACAACCGCCACGTCGAATACCTGGCCGTGGAAACCGCCGTGCCCACCGGCTTCTGGCGCGGCGTGGGCCCGACCCACAACACCTTCGTCATCGAGAGCTTCATGGACGAAGTGGCGCTGGCGACCCGCAAGGATCCCGTTGCCTTGCGCCAGGCCTTGCTGACGAAGAACCCGCGCGCGCTGGGCGTGCTGAACCTGGCGACGCAGAAAGCCGGCTGGGGCAGGAAGATGGAACCCGGCACCGGCATGGGTGTTTCGGTTGCGTCGGCCTGGGGCAGCTACGCCTGTGCAGTGGTCGAGTGCGCCGTAAATGCGGATGGGCAGATTACGCTGAAAAAGATCACCACGGCGGTCGATTGCGGCCAGGTCGTGCATCCCGAAGGCGTGCTGCACCAGGTCGAGAGCGGCCAGACTTATGGCCTGACCGCCGCGCTCTACGGCAAGCTTACCCTTGAGAATGGGCGAGTGGTGCAGGGCAACTTCCACGAATACCCCATCATTCGCATGAACGAGGTGCCGGTGATGGAAGTCCACGTCGTGCCCAGTACGGAGTCGCCCGGCGGGATGGGCGAGCTGGGCACGGCCGTGATCACGCCCGCCATCGCCAATGCCGTGTTCGCGGCGACCGGCAAGCGCCTGCGCCGTACGCCGTTCGAAGCAGACCAACTGAAGCGCACTTGATCTTGCGCCAATAGACGGCGTTTTGTGCGGCGTTATAATCCTCCCCAACTAATAAGCGGGTTTGTTGGGGAGGGGATGGAATGGCAATGGTCGAGTGCGCCATGGTGGCGCCCGCCTGGCTGTGCGGGCAGCGGGATGTGCTGCTCTATCTCGTGCCGTCCCTCGTGCTGGCGCTAGTGATCCGGCGTCTTTCCTCAGTTCATCCCATATTTTTCATGTTCCGGCTGGCCGGCACCATCTGCCATGAGCTGGCCCATTTCTTTGTCGGCTTGCTGACCGGAGCACGGCCTGCGGCCTTCACCGTGATTCCGCGCCGGGTGGGGCAGGGCTGGGAGCTGGGCTCGGTATCCCTGACCCGCGTGCGCTGGTATAACGCGGCGCCGGCCGCCCTTGCGCCTTTCCTCGTGGCCCTGGTACCCGTCTGGGTGGCAGTGCTGCGCACCCGCCCGGGCTGGCACTTCGAGCCCGTGGATTTGCTGCTGGCGCTGCTTGTGGCGCCGCAATTCCTGGCCTGCTGGCCGTCCGCCGTGGACTGGAAGATCGCGCTGCGATCCTGGCCCTATCTGGTCATCATTGCCGCTTTACTATGGTGGCTTTAAGACGCCTCTAAGCGTAGTGGCCGAAACTGCTGCGCTGGCAGGGGTATTAGCCCGTTTCATCATGTAGAATAGGCTCACACCACTGCAACACTGTGTTAACTACGTTCGGAGCAAGCCGATGAAGAAGCAAATGCTGTTAGCCGCCATGTCCCTGGCCTTCGCGTCCGCCTATGCAGGCGCGCAAGCAGACAAGGCAGCAGACGCCCCCATCAAGCCTGCCGCGCAGCAAGGCCAGGCTGCCCTTTGGGCCTCGCGCGTGCTGCCTCGCTACCACTACAAGGCAACGCCTCTGGACGACGCGATGTCGGAGAAAATCTTCGATCGCTACCTCAAATCGCTGGATGCCGAAAAGCTGTTCCTGACCCAGGCCGATGTCGACCAGTTCGCGCAATACCGCACCAAGCTCGATGACGCCATCGTCAGCGAGAACCTGACCGTGCCTTTCGCCATGTACAACCTATACCAGCAGCGCTTCAACGAGCGCATGGCGTATGCACGCGAGCTGCTGAAGACGAAGATGGATTTCACGGTGGACGAGAGCTACCAGTTCGACCGCGAAAAGGCTGACTGGACCAAGTCCGAAGCCGAAATCAAGGAGCTGTGGCGCAAGCGCGTGAAGAACGACTGGCTGCGCCTGAAGCTGGCCGGCAAGGACGACAAAGCCATCCGCGAAACGCTGGACAAGCGCTACGAAAACTACGTCACCCGCGCCAAGAAGCTGAACAACGAAGACGTATTCCAGATCTTCATGAACGCGTATGCGATGTCGATCGAGCCGCACACCAACTACCTGGGCCCGCGCGCTTCGGAGAACTTCGATATCGCCATGCGCCTTTCGCTGGAAGGTATCGGCGCCGTGCTGCAGCCGCGTGACGAATACACGGTGATCCGCGAAATCGTGCCGGGCAGCCCGGCGGCGCTGTCGAACAAGTTGAAAGTGGGCGACCGTATCATCGGCGTGGGCCAGGGCGAGTCCGGCCCGTTCACCGACGTGCTGGGCTGGCGTATTGACGACGTCGTGGCGCAGATCCGCGGCGCCAAGGATTCGACCGTGCGCCTGCAAGTGCTGCCGGCCGATGCCGGTCCGGATGGCAAGCCTTATGTGCTGCCGCTGATCCGGAAGAAAATCAGCATGGAAGAGCAGTCCGCCAAGAAGTCCATCATGGAAGTGAAAGATGGGGCAGTGAAGCGCCGCATCGGCGTGATTTCGCTGCCGACCTTCTACCAGGACTTCGAAGCGCGCCGCAAGGGCGACAAGGATTACAAGAGCGCCACCCGCGACGTCGCGCGCTTGCTGAAGGAATTGAAGGCCGACAAAGTGGACAATGTGCTGATCGACCTGCGCAATAACGGCGGCGGTTCGCTGAACGAGGCGGTGGAGCTGACCGGCCTGTTCATCGATCGCGGTCCGGTGGTGCAGCAGCGCAGCGCCGAAGGCCGTATCGAAGTCGAAAGCGACAACGTGCCTGGCCTGGCGTGGGATGGTCCGGTAGGCGTGCTGATCAACCGTGCATCGGCTTCGGCATCGGAAATCTTTGCTGCAGCGATCCAGGATTATGGCCGCGGCCTGATCATCGGCGAGCCGAGCTTTGGCAAGGGCACCGTGCAAACGCTGGTGAACCTGGACCGCTTTGGCCAGTCCGACAAGGCACGCTTCGGCGAGCTGAAGATGACCATCGCCCAGTTCTTCCGTATCAACGGCGGCACCACGCAGCTGCGCGGCGTCACGCCGGACATCAAGCTGCCTTATGTCAGCGATGCTGAAGCGTTTGGCGAGTCCAGCTACGACAACGCGCTGCCGTACACGCAGATCAAGCCTGCGGTGTACATCCCGGCTGGCGAGCTGAAGGAAATCGTGCCGATCCTGGACAAGAAGCATGAGGCTCGCGTATCGAAGGACAAGGACTTCCAGTACCTGCTGGAAGACATTGCCGTGGTCAAGAAGCAGCGCAAGGAAAATTCGATCTCGCTGAACGAAGCGGTGCGCCGCAAGGAACGCGACCAGCAGGAAGCACGCGCCAAGCTGCGCGAGCAGCGCCTGGCCGCCGGCCCGTCGCCGGACGATCCTGTGCTGCTGCCGGACCCGAAGGAAGCGCTGAACAAGGCGATCGCCGCCAAGCCGGCCAATCCGCGCGCGTCCCAGCGTCAGCAACAGCAGATGAAGGGCGCCATCCGTTCGGATGACGGCCTGCAGGCGGACGAGCGCAAGCTGTCGGATGAACTGGACGCCGAGAAAGCGGCCAAGAACGCCAAGGACGTGCTGCTGAACGAAGCGATCCACATCCTGGCGGACGAGGTCAGCGTTCTCAAGACCGACACCCGCATGGCCAGCCGCGTTCTGCCTTACACAACTGACAAGTAAAGAGGAGATATGCCAAACGCGTATATCTAGTAGTCCTACAATAAACTTGACTAATATATCGCGTTGCAGCATGCTGATCCTGTCTCCTCTATTCTCCCTCC
>DASWYX010000015.1:0-8193 GCA_036404755.1 Pseudoduganella sp. | reverse complement strand
AAGCCTTCCGTGTCCTGCATCAGCGTGTTGCAGCCGTTGACTAGCGCATCATTGATGCCCCAGCCTGCCTGCGCCGCATCGGTGTTGATCTGGAACATGGCCAGCATGCCGTTCTGCATGCTGTCCGAGCCGCCGACCGCCGCCGACTTCTGCTGCTCGGACGTGACCAGCAGGCGCGTGGCGAAGATCACCGCCAGCATGCCCACCACGACGGCGACCATCAGTTCGACCAGGGAAAAGCCGCGCGGGCGGCGATGGATATAAGGATGGCGCATGGTGCTCACATGATGTAGGAGGTGACCAGGTGCTGGTTCTGCTGGTCGCCCTGGCGGCGCGTCCAGCGGATCGTGACATCGACCCTTGCGCCCACCGCGCCCGGCGCCACCACCACGCTGTAGCGCACACCCGGGATGCGGCCATTGGTTTTGGCGGCCCAGGCCGCCAGCGCGGCGGGCGGCGCAGCGCCTTCCGTTACCGCATAGCCCGCGATATTGGCCTGGTCATTGTTCATGATGCCCAGCAGCTCCTCGGCCGCCAGCGTCGCTTCGGCGCGCTGGCCGGCGTCGGAAATGGCGGCATAGGAGCGCGCCTGCAGGCCGACCGTGCCCAGCAGCCCGATGGCGAGGATGACGGCGGCAATCAGCGCTTCCAGCAGGGCCACGCCCTGCTGCTGCTTCGTCGTACGCAATGGCTTTTTCATGGTGGGCAGGCCCTCGAATCGGTACCGGTCTTGGTGGGGTCGCACTTGGAGGCCATGCCGGCCAGCGAGATGGCCAGCGCCACGGTGGGAACGTCGTTCTGGTAGCGGGAATCCGGGTTGAGGCGGATGCGGCGCAGGCGGTCGGCATCGCTGGTGTCCACCCACCCTACTTCGGTGAAATAGACCGTGGTCGTGCCTTCCGGTTCCAGCACCGGCGAAATCACGTCGGTCGGCGGCAGGCGGTCGGCCGAACGGAACACCGACTTGTAGCCGTTGGCGCCTTCCGGATCGCCGGGGGCGATGGCGGCCGTGGTCGACCAGGTGCCGAAATCGGCGTTACACGGCACGGCAGCGGTCGGGAAGCAGATATCGACCTGCCAGTCCATCTGGCCATTGCTGGCGTTGGGGGTCAGCACGAAACGGCTGCGGGCGTTATGGTTGACGGCCTGGCGGCGCGCCATGCTGAGGCCCTCGGCATAGAATTCGGATGCGCCGCGCGCCTTGTTCGCCACCATCCACTGTCCCATCGACGGGATGCCGACCGCGAGCAGCAGGCCGAGAATGGCCACGCCGATCATCAGCTCGGTGACAGTGAAGCCGCGCTGCGCGCGCGCTGTCCTTAGTTGGAACATGCGCCGCCCTTTTTATCCACCCAGCAGCTGGTGCTGGTGCCCCAGCCCGTCGGGCTGCCGGTGGTCTTGCGGGTGCCGCTCTGGTCGATCGTGTAGACGAAGCCATTCATCTTGCCGATGCCGGTGGCCGTGATCGTGTAGCCGGAGGCGGTATCGTTGGCGATCGCGTAAGTGAAATTGGCGCTGTTGCGCGGGAAGCTGGCGCTCGCGCCGAAGCCGGCGTACGTCCGGTTATTCGCCCAGAACTGCTCGGCTGCCGCTTGCGCGCCGCCGAGGCCGGTGAACGCTTCCGTCAGCCGGCCGCGCGTGACGTAGTCGGAATAGGCCGGGATCGCCACCGCCGACAGGATGGCCACGATGGCCACCGTGATCATCACTTCCATCAGCGTAAAACCTTGTTGTGCGCGTTTCATCCTGTTGCTCCGGGCTGGACTTTGATGAGCGTAGTCTAGCCAGCGAAGCTTGCATTTCCCTGAGGAAACCCTGACAAAACCCTGACAAGGCAGTTTTTTTTATGCGTCAGGCCGGAAAACGGACGGTAAACAGCGCGCCCTCGCCGCCCGGCGGCGCATCCACGCTGACGCTGCCGCCATGGGCGGAAGCGATATCGCGCACGATGGCGAGCCCCAGCCCGCTGCCCGTGGTCTTTTCGTCCAGCCGCACGAAGCGGCTGAAGACCGCCTCGCGCTTGGCCGGCGGGATGCCGGGTCCGGAGTCTTCCACCGTCAGCAGGCCGCCGCCATTGTGCGGGAAGCAGGACACGGTCACCGTGCCGTGCGGCGGCGTATAGCGCAGCGCGTTATCGACCAGGTTGTCGATCAGGTCGCGCAGCAGGAAGCGGTCGCCGCGCACCGTCGTCGGTTGCAGCTCGAAGCCGAGGTCGATTTCCTTGCGCCCCGCCTGCTCCACGAAATGCTGGATCGATTCGCCCACGAGCTGGTCCAGCGACAGCGGCTCCAGCCGCCGCTTCTCGAAATGGGCGGGCTCGGCGCGCGCCAGCGCCAGCAGCTGGTTGACCTGGCGGATCATGCGTTCGGTGGAAGACAGCATCAGGTCCAGCGAATGCGCGGTGGCCGGCGAGCTGTGGTGCTGTTCCATCCATTCGAGCTGGGTGCGCAGGCCCGCCAGCGGCGTGCGCAGCTGGTGCGCCACGTTGGCGAGAAAATCCTGCTGCGATTTCGCGCCTTCCTGTACCCGCTCCAGCAAGCCGTTGAAGGCGCCCACCACCGGCGCCAGTTCCTGCGGCACTTCGGCCGGCGGAATCGGCGACACATCATCGGCCGCGCGCGCCTTGATGTCCGAGCGCAGGCGCTGCAGCGGCAGCAGGCCGCGCGTCACGGCGAACCATACCAGGCCGGCGGAGGCCAGCGTCAGCAAGGCCGCTAAAGGCAGCATGGCGCGCACGATGGCGGCCCGGGTCTGGGCGCGCTTGCGCAGGGTCTTGGCGACCATGATGGCGGCGCGCTGCCCGCCCACCTCCGCATGCACCGACACCATGCGCACCGGCTCGCCATTGATCTCCGTGTCGAAGCCCTGCGCGGTGGGACGGGACGGCTGCGGCGCCAGCGAGGCGTCGCCGGCCACCAGGCGGCCGCCCGCATCGCGCACGGCAAAGTAGACGGCATCGGTATCGTCGTTGCGCAGCACCTGCTCGGCCTGGCGCGGCAAGTCCACGTCCAGCTGGCCGCCGCGCAGTTGCAGGCGCGCGCCGAGGGCGCCGGCGGCGTCCGCCAGGCTCTGGTCGAAGGCCATCTGCGCCGGCAGCCAGGCCAGGCCATAGACCAGCGCGCCGCCCGCCAGGTTAAGCAGCAGGATCGGGCCGATCAGCCACGTCAGCAGCCGCAGCCGGATGCTAGGCATGGGCAGCGGGTTCCAGCATGTAGCCGAAGCCGCGGATGGTCTTGATGTTGATGCCCGCATCGGCCGTCTTCTGGCGCACGCGGGAGATATAGACTTCGACCGCGTTCGGCGTCACGTCCTCGCCCCAGGGCAGGATGGCGTCGATGATCTGCTGCTTGCTGACCACGCGCGACACGTGCTGCAGCAGGTATTCGAGCACCGCCCACTCGCGCACGGAAAGATCGATCACTTTGTCGCGCACGCGGGCGCGCTTGGCGCCGGAGTCCAGCACCAGTTCGCCGAGCGCCAGCACCGAGGGCTTGGGTGCATTGCGCCGCGCCAGCGCGCGTACGCGCGCCACCAGTTCGGGCGTGGCGAAGGGTTTGACGAGGTAATCGTCCGCGCCCGTTTCCAGGCCGCGCACGCGGTCCTCCACCGCATCGCGCGCCGTCAGCAGGAGTACGGGCAACTGGCTGCCGCGCGCACGCAGGCGGCGCACGACTTCGAAGCCGTCGATGCCTGGCAGGCCGATATCGAGCACCGCCACATCGGCCGCTTCGGGACGCTGCAAGGCGAGGTCGGCGTCACTGCCATTGCGCAGCACTTCGACGGCCATGCCGTGGCCTTGCAGCACCCGCGCCAGGCCATCGGCCAGCACGGCATCGTCTTCCACCAGTATTACGTGCATGGGGCGTTTTCATAGTTCAGATGAGCGCCATTATGGGGCAATCAGAGGCGCCATCCCAATAGTGCGCCACCAAAAATGGCTTTGCGGTATCGAAATAGAGAGTTGCTGTAGGACTATGCTCACAAATCCTTATGTTACCAGCCTACATTTGGGCGGAAACCCGTCTTATGTTCGTAGCTCACATAGGAAATTAAAGTATTACCAACGCGATCGGCAATTTGCAGGAACCAGATCCTGCCCCGAGATGTCCAAAACCGGGTGCCGGAGCATCAGATTACTTTAAGTACTGTGAGGAAAAAATGAACAACACTCAACTTGGCGCTTCCGTAAAGAGCTCGCTGTCCCACGCGATGCCCGTTAGTTCGCAGGAATTCAAAGTTGCGTCCCGTCCCGTTGTCAGCTACAGCGGCACCCAGCAGAACGAGTTGCTGGCTGCCCTGCCTCGCGATGTCCTGGAGTCGCTGTTTGAACACCTTGAACTGGTTCAGCTGCCGTTTGGCAAGGAACTGTTCGAATTCGGCAGCAAACTCGAATACGTGTACTTCCCCACTACGGCCATCATCTCGCTGCTGTATGTGATGGAAGACGGTGCCACCACCGAGATTGCGGTGGTCGGTCACGAAGGTGTGGTCGGCGTGTCCCTGTTTGCCGGCGAGCGTGCGATGAGCTCCGCTGTCGTCCAGAGCGCGGGCTACGGCTACCGGCTGAAAGCCCAGGCACTGCGCGACGCATTCAACCAGGGCGGCGCCCTGCCCCAGCTGCTGATGCGCTACAACACCGCGCTGTTTGCCCAGATGGCACAGAACGCCGTGGGCGGCCGCCACAGCTCGATCGAGCAGAAGCTGTGCCGCTGGCTGCTGGACCGCCTGGACCGCTCGCCGTCGAATGAATTGAAAGTGACTCAGGAAATGATTTCGATCATGCTGGGTGTACGCCGCGAATCGATCACCGCCGCCGCCGGCAAGCTGCAGGAAGACGGCATGATCACCTACCGCCGCGGCAATATCACCGTGCTTGATCGTGAAGGTCTGGAACGCTACGCGGGTGAGTGCTATAAGGTGGCGAAAACGGAATACGATCGCCTGCTCGCTGATGTAGCGTGCTGCTAGTCTTCTCCCCGACCGGGACACCCTTCAAGGGTATGAACACCTCGATGCAGGTGCCCCGGTCTTCCCTCCCGCGGCGGATGTTCAGCGATCCGCCCAACAGCAAGGCCCTCTCCCTCATCCCCAGCAATCCATGCGACATCGGCTTGGCCAGCGTATTGGGCGCGATGCCGATGCCATTGTCGATAATGCGCAGCACCAGCTGATCGTTATTGCGGCGCAGCGACACCGACACGCTGCTGGCGCGCGCGTACTTGCGGATATTGGTCAGCGATTCCTGCACGATGCGGAACAGCGCGATGGACAAGGTAGCCTCGCCCGCCTTGGCAATCGCATCCACCTCGGGCCCGATCTGGGTGTCGACCGGGATGTTGGACAGGCGGCCGAACTCTTCGCAATAGCTGTCGATGGCGGCGCACAGGCCCAGGTTATCCAGCAGGCTCGGACGCAGGTTTTCGATGATGCGGCGTTTCAGTTCCACCGTATCGACCAGGGTGCTGCGCGCACGGCGCAGCTGGTCGGCCAGTTCGGGCTGGGTCTTCTGCAGCTGCTGGACGACAGCCGCGATATCCATGCTGATCGACGTCAGGTTGGCGCCCATCTCGTCATGCAACTCGCGCGACAGCCGCTTCTTCTCTTCCTCGCTGATCGAAATCAGGTGGCGCGACAGCACGGATAGCTGCTCGGTACGCTTGGCGACCTGGGATTCCAGGCTTTCATTCGACAGTTGCAGCTGATGCTCGACCGCTGCGCGGTGCACGAAGCTGCGGCGCACCAGCTGGTAGAACATGATCAGGACGACAATGGCCACGGCATTGATGCCGGCGCCCATGATGACGGCCTTCTGGTATTCCTGGTAGAAGCTGGCGCTGCGGGCGGCCGATGCCTCGCCCTGCTCGCGCGACATGATCATCGCCTGCAGGCGGATTTCATCCATGCCGCTGCGCTCGTCGCTGACGCGGGCAATATTGACGACTTCATCCAGCCCCGCCTGGCGGTAGACGTCGATGGTCTGGTTGATGGTGGCAAGGCGCTTGCGCACCAGCGATTGCAGGTGCGCCAGATTCTTCAGCTGGGCAGGATTATCGGCCAGCAGTTTCTCCAGCTCGCGGAATTCGGATTCGGTCTCGGACACCACGGTACGCGTGGGCCCGAGATAAATCTCATTGCCGGAAATGAAATAGCCGCGCGCGCTGCTGTCGGCGTCGAGCACCAGCACGTTCAGGTATTGCAGGCGCTCGGTAACCTTCGCGCTGGTTGCAAGCTGTTCGTTGGCGGCCTTCAGCGACTGCAGGTTCTTGAACAGGCTGAAGCCGTTCACAATCAGGATCAGTGCGCAAGTCACGCACAGGAGCGTCTTGTAAAACGGAAGCCTGTGTTGGGCTGGTTCAACAGTGAAGTACATCCTGCCCATTATAGACCTATGGCAATGTACTGCTGTCAGGTAATTCTGCGGTGCAGCAGCAGAAAGATGTAACGAGTCGTTTCAGTCCAACAGATTGTTTTTCATCGCATAATAAGTCAGGTCGCTGTTCGACTGCAGGCCCATCTTTTCCATGATGCGGGTCCGATAAGTACTGACAGTCTTGATACTCAGCGACAGCGCCTGGCCGATGTCCGACACGGTCGCGCCCCGCGCAAGGCGCAGGAAGACCTGGAACTCGCGGTCCGACAATTCCGTGTGCAGCGCCGTGTTCGGGTCACGGTCGAAGCTTTGCGCCAGCAACTCGCCCACTTGCGAGCTGACGTAGCGGCGCCCCTGGTAAACGGTGCGCACGGCGGTGATCAGTTCATCCGCATCGCATTCCTTGTTCAGATAGCCGTTGGCGCCCATCTTGAACAGGTTCAATGCGTACTGCTGAGCTGGATAGCCCGAAAGGATCAGGACCGGCAGGTCCGGTTGGCCCTGGCGGATCGTGCGCAGGGTGTCGATGCCGCTCTGGTCGGGCATCGCGATGTCCAGCAGGAGGACGTCGCAAATTTCTTTACGGGCAATATCGAGCGCTTCACGGCCAGTACTGCCTTCTGCCACCACACTGAATTCGTCCGACGACGAAAATATCTGCTTGAACCCTGCTCGTACAATCTGGTGGTCGTCACAGATGGCTACGCGTATCATTGTTTTCCCTCGTGTGTTTCCTAGTTTGGGAACGAAGCCAGCGTCTGCATTATCACTAGCAAAAACTTTAACATTAATATTGTAGCACCAAACTTTTAACAGTTTAGGCGAAAAAAAAAGAGGCAACAAAGCGCCTCCCCCGCCTTATTTCAGCAGCTCAAGAATGGCCTGCAATTCACTGCGGATCATTTCGCGGTCCAGCGGCGGCGCTGTCTGCTCCCGGACCACGCCATTGAGCGCCTGATTTTCATCATACTCTCCCTGGACAGAATCGGTTGCACGGCTATCGAGCTTGTTGCGGGCGCCGCTGATGGTGAAGCCCTGCTCATACAGCAGCTCACGGATACGGCGGATCAGCAGCACTTCATGGTGCTGGTAATAGCGGCGGTTGCCGCGGCGCTTGACCGGCTTGAGCTGGGTAAATTCCTGCTCCCAGTAGCGCAGCACGTGCGGCTTCACGCCACACAGCTCGCTTACTTCGCCAATGGTGAAGTAGCGCTTGGCCGGAATCGGCGGCAGCACTACCAGTTCAGCCTTGCCAGCGCGGTCGTTCATTCACGCACCTGCGGATCAGGCTGCGCGTGGCAGGCCGGTGCTTTCTTCGACCATGCCTTTCAGCTTCTGGCTGGCGTGGAAGGTCACCACGCGGCGCGCCGTGATCGGGATTTCCTCGCCAGTCTTCGGGTTGCGGCCCGGACGTTGCGGCTTGTCACGCAACTGGAAATTGCCGAAACCGGACAGCTTCACCGCCTCGCCTCGTTCGCGCGCATTGCGGATCTCGTCAAAAAAGGTCTCGACCATATCCTTGGCCTCACGCTTGTTCAGGCCGACCTGTTCGAACAAAAGTTCGGCCAGCTCCGCCTTGGTCAGCGTAGGCAAATCTTTTTCAGCTTCCTGGCGTACCTTCGCGCTATTGATGGCGCTATGCAGTTCGGCATCCAATGCGGAATCGAGTACGGCGGAATCGATGTCGTTGTTGTTAATTTTGCTGCCCTGCCTTCTAAAGTACACGAGTCCGGGCTAACCGGACTCTAAAAGATGTATCCAAGTGTTAAATGTTGCCGGAACGCATACCGTTCCGGCCGACGATCCGTCGCTCAGCTGCGAAC
>DASWYX010000014.1:0-15133 GCA_036404755.1 Pseudoduganella sp. | reverse complement strand
CAGCGTGGTGGACACCAGTACGAACACGATGGTGTTGCGCAGGCCCGGCAGCGTAACGTGGACGAAGCGCTGCCAGGCATTGGCGCCCATCAGCGTAGCCGCCTCATACAGTTCCGGCGAAATCGACTGCAGGCCGGCCAGGAATACCAGCATCTGGAAGCCGCAGCCCTGCCAGGCCGACATCAGCGCCACCGCCGGCAAGGCGTAGTGCCGGTCGCCAAGCCAGTCCGGCCCCGCGTTCGGATCGCCAATTACGGCGCGGAAGATTTCATTGAGCAGGCCTCGGTCCGTGTTCAGCATGAAGGCCCAGACGATCGAGGCCACCACCATCGAGGTGACAACCGGCACGAAGTACACGGTGCGGAAGAAGATGCGTCCCTTGATGCGCTGGTTCACCAGCAGGGCCAGCCCCAGCGCCACGCCGCATTGCAGCGGCATCACCAGCAGTGCAAACAGGAAGGTGTTCACCAGCGAGCGGTAGAAAACCGGGTCGGTGGCCGCCAGCACCAGCTTGTTTTCGCCAATGCGGAAGGAGAAGGCTTCGCGGTAGCCTGCCAGTTGCGGATGCTGCTGGCGGGCCTGGCGCCAGGTCGGGAAACGGAGGCCGTCTTCATCGCGCAGTGGTGCGCCGCGCTCGTCGCGCAGGGGTTCGATGACGATGGATTGCAGCGACAACAGGCGTTTGTAGTTTTCCAGGCCCACAAAGCTCGTGGGCTCGGGCGACAACAGGCGCAGATTAGTGAGCGTGGCGCCGGCCGCCAGCAGCAGCGGCAGCACGATGAAGGCGGCAAAGAGCAGCAGCGCGGGACCCGCGAAACCGCTTACCGCAAGCAGGCTATCCTGTCCAAGCCGGGTTTTCATTTGCGCACCGCCACCGATTGAGTTGAGAAGCCGTAGCCATTGTTACGGGCCAGATTGCGTTCGATCGCTTCCACCGCTTCGTCCATCGCCTCGGCTGGCTCCTTCCCGCCGCGCAGGTCTGACATGGCCTTGTCGAACGCGGCGGAGATTGCCGGATAAGCCGGCGTGGCTGGCCGCGGCAGCGCATAGCGCGCAGCGAAATCAAAATAGATGCGCCAGTCGCCGCCGGGGCGGTAATGCTCGGTCAGCGCGGCAGCTTCCTCGCTGACAGGAATCAGGCCTGTTGCACGCGATACTTCCGCCGTCTCCCTGGGGGAAATCAGGTGCTGCACAAAGGCGGCCGCACCTTCCGGAGTCGGGCAGCTGCGCGTGATTGCCCATTGCCACGATGCGGCGCCGGCGCGCGGCCCCTTGCCGAAGTCCGGCGGCGGCATCACCACCAGGTCGCTGCCAAAGCGGGTCACATAGGAGCGCGCCTTCCAGGAACCCGTGTACTGGAACAGTGAACGGCCCATTTCGAAACCGTGATCGTCCGCCGGATTGCGTTCGGCCAGCTTTTCCTTGAACAGGTGGCTGTAGTAGCGCGCCACGCCGAGCGCCGCGTCGCTATTCAGCACGCCATCCACGCGCAGGTAGTCGCGACGGTCGATCAAGTCCGCACCGGCACTCTGGAACCATGGCGCGAAACCATAGCTGACCCATTCGCCCTTGGCCTTGCCGTTCAGGTCCACCGGGAAGCGGTATTTGCCGGTCTTGCGCACGCGGGCCAGGATGTCGTGGAATTCCCTGGCCGTGTAGGGTTGCTCCATGGTCGCGATGCGCACGCCGAGCGCTTCAAGCTGCGAGCGCAGCGCATACAGCACCAGCACTACATCGAACTGGCCCACGCTATACAACTTGCCCTGGTAGACGCCGCGCCCGCCGGGCAACAGCTTGCTCACTGCGGCCTTGGGAAACAGGTCGTCGAGTGGACGCACATGGCCGGTCCACGCGAAGTTGGGTACGGTGGGCTGGTCGATCGCCAGCACGCAGGGTAGCTGGCCGACCAGGGACGCCGCAGTGATCGATTCCGTGTAAGAACCCTGGGGAATCGCTTCGACGACGACCTTCCACTTGTCCTGGGAGCGGTTGAAGCGCTCGACCGAGGCCTTGCTGGCCACCATTTCGGAATCGCCCGTGTCGTGCCGCCATACGCGTATCTCGACCGGCTCCGCCAGGCAGGAAGCTGCCAGCAAGCCCATTGTCGCTGCCAGTGCGCGCCGCTTCATTTGCGCGGTCCTTTCGGCGGCCGGGCCACCGTGCCGCGCATGATGGGGCGGCACGGCATGCGCACGGTCGCCGCGGGAGCTTCCTCACCGGCCAGCGCCTGCCGCGCGGCCAGCTCGCCGATCTCGCGGTAGGGCAGGCCGACCGTGGTCAGTGCAGGATCGAGCGCTTCCGAGATGATGCGGAAATCGTCGAAGCCGACGACGGACACGTCGTCCGGCACGCGCAGGCCGCGCCGCTGCAGGATGAAGATCACGCGCATGGCCATCTTGTCGTTGCCGCACAGGATGGCGGTGGGGCGGTTGGCCTGTGCAAACAGGCTGTCTATCGCTTCTTCCAGGTGTTCGAACTCATTGCCGTCTACGGCAGCGGCGCCGTGCATCAGCCATTTCGGATTGGCCTGTACATCGTGCTCTTGCAGCGCGCGGTGGAAACCCTGCAGGCGTAGCCGGGTTGCCGTCATGCCTTCGATAAGCTGCAGGAAGGCGATCTTGCGGTGACCCGCCTGCAGCACGATTTGAGCCGCTTCATAGCCGCCGCCCTCGTCGTCGGGCACGACCTGGGCATAACGTGGATCGGCCTGGAAGCAGTTTGCCAGCACGACGGGCGTCTGGCCCAGCACGTGGTCCAGCGTGACTTCGCGGTGGAAGGGTGTGGCGAAGATGATGGCTTCCACGCGGCGCTCGCGCATGTCCGCCACCAGGCGGCCGCCCGTTTCGGCCACGCCGCCGGTTTCGCCGATCAGCAGTATCTTGCCGTGTTCCTCGCAGACGGACTGGATGCCCTTGATGATTTCCGCCGAGTCGGGCGTGGTGGTCAGCTGTTCGGCAATCACGGCCACAAGTCCGGTGGGCCGTCCGCGCAGCATGCGCGCGACCGCGGACGGGGCGAAATCGAGCGATTCCATGGCCTTTTCGATGCGCAGCCGCGTCTTCTCCTTGACCGTGCTGGGGTCGTTCAGCACGCGCGAGACGGTCTTGATCGAAACGCCCGCCCTTTCGGCGACGTCATGGATGGTTGGCACTTGGTCTCCTTCGGACTTTTGGGCTTTGCCTCAAAATGTCCATCGTTGTCATTTTGGGTAAGCATAAAGACTTCCGGCTGGCAGGTCAACTAGATGTTGGAAATTCGCGCACGCGACCGTGATGCGGGTCGCCATGCGCGATGCGGTGGCCTTCCCATCGTCGCAAGGACAGGCTGGGCTGGCCACCACAGTCGCACACGCCGGCTCACTTATAGCCATACACCACGGCAAAGCCCACCATCCCCATGGACATTAGCAGTATCAGCAGCTGGAAGCGCCAGATGACGCCAAACCAGCGTGTCCAGGGCACGCCTGCCACGCCGAGGGCGGCCATCAGGATGGCGCCGGTGGGGACGCTCATATTGGCCATGGCGTTGCCCAACTGGTAGGCCAGCACGGCCGTCTGGCGCGTGACGCCGACCAGATCGGACAGGCCCGCCATCAGTGGCATATTGATGGCCGCTTGCGCGCTGCCGGAATGGATCACAAAGGTGAAGGCCGTCTGCACGGCCAGCATGCCCTGGGCAGCCAACAGCGGCGGCCAGGTTTCCAGCATGCCGCCCATGCTGTGCAGGAAGGTATTCAGCACGGATGGGGCGTGCGGGTTCGAGCCGCCCAGCAGGTATTCGATACCCTTGGCGACGGAGATCACCAGCACGGCGGGCACCAGTTGCTGGGCGCCGGCGATGAAGGCTTCCGCCGCGCCATCGGCGCTGAGGCGCCTGGCGAAGATGGCGATCAGGGCCGTGTAGCAGCACAGGGTTACGAACTGGGTTGCGATTTCGGGAATGAAGTAGCCGGCGGCGACCACACCCCAGACGATCCAGGCGATCGTGGCGACGATGCCGGCCAGGATCAGCCGGTCGGCCAGCGTCAGCGACTGCGTTGCCGCGGGCATGGCGCTGTAGTCCTGAACTTCGCCCGGAGCGGCTGCCTGTGGCGCATCAATCTTGCGGTGGCGGCCCGCGTACCAGAGCGTGAAGGCGACGCCGGTGCTGACGAAAATCACGAACATCACGATGCGCAGCGGCGCGCCGGACAAGAGCGGCACATTGGCGATGCCTTGTGCCAGCGCTACGCCGAAGGGGTTCATCCATGAGGTGCCAAAGCCAATCTGGCTCGCTACATAAGTGATCATCACGCCCACTTCGGGTGGATAGCCCATGCGCCGGATCAGCGGGAGCAGCAAGGCCAGGAAAGCAATGGTCTCTTCGCCCATGCCGAAGACGGCGCCGCCGGCGGCAAATGCCGTGAACAATGTGCCCAGCAGCAAACGCGGGTGCTCACCGGTGATGGCGATCAGGCGCAAAAGTCCGCGATCGACGGCGCCACTGGCATTGATCACGCCGAAGGCGCCGCCGACCAGCAGGATGAAGGCGATCACGCCGATAGCCGAGCCGGAGCGGCTGCCCGAAGTCATGCCTTCGAATGGCGCGTTGAACAGGCCGACCTGTTTGCCGCTGGCGAACCACTCGATGCTGATGTTGTGCTCGGCCACGCGGTAGGAGTCGAGCGAGATGGCTACGCCGGGCTGGAAGTAGCCGGCAGGGACCCACGGCACCAGCAGGGACACGAGCAAGGCGATGAACAGCAGAATAATCAGGGTGTTGGGTACTTTGAAGCGGCTGGCTGTGCTGGACATGTCCGTGCTCTTTGCGGTAAAGGGGAAGCGCCCAGCCTACCACGGCAGGACAGGGCGCCAGAGGGAAGGATCAGAACTTGTACTGCAGGTTGGCAAAGAACGAGCGGCCACGCGGATCACCATAGGTTGGGTCCCAGGTGACTTCGAAGTATCGCGACTGATTGGTGAAGGGCGGCGGCGTGTCGGCCAGATTGATCACGCCGGCGCGCAGCTTGAGGTTCTTGTTGAACGAATAGCTGCCGGTCAGGTCCCACAGCGAATACGCTTTCACGTCGCGGTCGTTCCAGCCCGGATCGGCCAGTCCCTCAATGTTCTGATCGCGGTAGCCGGAGAAGAAGGTATTGCCCAGGCTCAGGCTGTAGGGACCCTGAGTCCAGTCAATATTCAGCTTGTGGCGCCAGCGCTGCACGGCCTTGTCGTCGCGGAATACGCCCAGACCATTGGTCAGCGGCGAATTCGGGTCGGACTGAAATTTGTATTCGGTGATCAGCGTGCCGTTCAGGCTGGCGCTGAAGCGGCCGAACGACGTGGCGTCGCCGTGCCAATTGATCGCAATATCCAGGCCGGCGGTGTTGAGCTTGCCGCGATTCTCCTTCTTGAACTGCAGGTAGGATACGGCGCCATCGCTGTCACGCACCACGATCTTCGGATCGTTGTAGTAGATCGGGTTGTCGAATACGGTTTGCTCGCCGATTTCCGAAATGATGTCAGTTTTACGGATGATCCAGTAGTCGAGGCTTCCGTTCCAGTTCCTGTTCGGTTCCAGGACCAGGCCGGCCGAAAACTGTTTGGATTTTTCCGGCTTCAGCTGCGGGTTGCCGTAACGATCCAGGTCGAACTGTGCGATTTCGCCTGAGATCGGGTCATGCACGAAGCTGGCCGTGGTACCGGAACGCACCGGCAGGAAAAGTTCGGCAATCGACGGCGCACGGTAGCCGGTGCCGTAGGAAACGCGGCCCAGCACTTCCTTCCTCGGACGGTAGCTGACGGCGACTTTCGGGTTGGTGGTGTTCAGTTGCGGCGTGGTGATCCTGGTCAGCGGATCGTACACGCCTTTGTAGCGGTCGTGACGGATGGCGAACTGGCCTTCCCATTCCTTGCTGAATGGCGCATTGATCTCCGCGTAGACGCCGGCGATGTCGCGCTTGTTGGACGAGTCGGCCAGCAATTCATCCGAGCTGGCGCGGTCACCCTGCACGTCGTTGGTGCGCAGCGCATCGGTGGACGTGAACTCGGTCTTCTCGCGGCGGAATTCGGCTCCGACGGCCAGCACGGCGTCGCCGCCGCCCAGCGCCCATATCGGGCGCGTCAGCTTGCCATCGACGATGTCGCTGGTGCCTCTGGAGATACGCGCTGCGTCATGGATCTTGATCGAGTCCATAAACTTGCGGCCCGAGTCGTCCGTGGCCGGGACAAACGGGTTGTACTTGCCGCTCGCAATGCCGGCTAACATCTTGGTGCGCGACACCCAGCCATCGATATCCAGGTCGGTGGCCTTGTTGACGCTGTGGTTGAAGGCCGTATCGTAGTCCCAGTCGCCCACTTTGCCGGTCGCTCCCAGCACGAAGCGCGATGCCTTGCTGGTCACTTCCGAGGTGCGGCGGCCCGCGTCCGTCAGGCGGAAGCGGAAGTTGACCGGGGTCGTGATGCCGGTTTTGGCTTGCAGGTCGGCCGGCAGATAGATGCCGTTGCTGGTGCCGTTGATGCTGCCCGAGGTGGCGGGCGAGGCGGCATAACTGGTTTCGGCTTTGCTCAGCAGAACTTCAGCAAATACTTGATGCGCGTCGGCCACCTGGACGGTAGCACGGCCGATGAAGCTTTGCTTCTTGGAGTCCGGATAGACTTCCGAGTCGCCCATGTAGTTGTAGGAACAGCCTTCCGTACCGCCCGGACCGAGCGGACGCACCACGTTCGGGCTGCCGTTCACGCAGGAGTCCTTGCCGAAGTTGACGCGCCGGCCGGGCGATGGCGCCCAGGTGCCGCCGGGACCGGAGCCCTTCAGGTAGCCCGATTTGTTCAGTGTCGCCAGCTGGGCCGAAGTCAGGTCGACGTTGCCCGGGAAGGAGTAGCTCGAAAGCTGTGGTGAGAGGCGGTCCGGCAGGCTGTATTCCTGCATGAATTTTCGCTGCGAGCTGGCCAGGCGGTCCGTCTTCTGCACGTCCAGTGCACCGAACAGATTGTAGCGGTCCGTGCTCAAGTCACCGATGCCGCCGGACAGCGATGCCGACCTTTTACCGCCGCCGCCTTCGTCCGTGCCCAGCACATAGACGCTGGCATCGCCGCCCTGGTAATCCTTGCGGGTGATGAAGTTGATGACGCCGCCCATGGCGTCGGTGCCGTAAATCGCCGAGGCGCCGTCCTTCAGCACTTCCACGCGCTGGATGGCGCCAGCTGGAATATTGTTCAGGTCGACGCCGGCGTTGTCGCCGGGGCTGGCGAAGTTGGCCATGCGGCGGCCGTTCAGCAGCACCAGCGTGCTCGAGACGCCCAGGCCGCGAAGGTTGGCGCCGTTGAAGCCGCGCTGGCCGCCCATGACGTCGCTGACGCTGGCGCCATCGGTCAGGCCACCCACATTGGAGGACAGCTTTTGCAGCAGTTCGGCGGCCGTGGTCACGCCGGTCTTATCAATATCCTCGCGCTTGATGATTTCGACTGGCAGTGCTGCCTCGCCCTCGATACGCTTGATGCTCGATCCAGTAATTTCCACGCGCTGCATGGTTTGCGCGTAAGCGTTCAAGCTCATGCCGCCAAGCGCGAGCAACACGGCATGGGTGCAGCGGGAGCGGCGGAATGCAAAAGCCTTGTGCGTGCCAGGTTTCTTCATGCGATCAGTCCTCGTAAGTGGGTATCCATACGCAAGCGACATGCTTGCGCCGCCCCAGGGGTGTTTCTATGGCAGTTGCAGTGTATGCATCATTGCCCGGCTTGCGCGCGCCGAAGCTGACGTGGGTCGCGCTGTGTAAAAGGCGTGTCGCATTGTTGCAATCAAGGAAGCTATCATGTTGCAGACTTTCCACAGTGCGACATGCAATTGCCAATCTGCGCAAACCGGGGTGCGCGGCCGGTTAAAGCTGCCGGATCGATGGCAACATGGCGGAAATTCCATTGTGGTGAAGGAGCTTGCGCGTGAAATCCGTGTCGATACTGCTGCTATGTGCTGCGCAACTGGGAGCCCAGTTGCTGCCTTCCCTTGCCCATGCTGGTGAGACTTCCCAGGCGCTGGTGTTCAAGCCTGTCGCAGGTACGGTGGTGCCGATGGGCGGCGCCGTGCGCAATGATAACGAGGCGGTGCGTCAGCGGCTGGTGCAATTGGCCGGCGGTTCGGCGGCACGGTTTGTGGTGATTCCCAGTGCATCGTCCAATCCCGAAAAGTCCGGCGCCGATGCGGTGGAGCAGCTGCGGCGCCGCGGCGCGCAGGCGGAATTGCTGAAGATCGCACCGCGCTGGGCTGGTGAAACGCTGGAGTCCGCACGTCGGGCAGCGGCCGATCCTGCCAACGTTGCCAAGATCCGTGCCGCGACGGCGGTTTTCTTTACCGGTGGTGCGCAGGAGCGTACGGCCGATGTCCTGAACCCGAATGGCGTGGCGTCGCCCGTCCTGCAAGCCGTGCGCGAATTGCAGGCGCGCGGTGGCGTGGTGGCCGGCAGCAGTGCCGGCGCCGCCATCATGAGCAGCACGATGTTCCGCGACGCGCTGAATTCCGTGCAGGTGATGAAGGGCGTCATGCGGGACGGTAAGGAAATCGACCGGGGACTGGGCTTTGTCGGCGACCAGCTGTTCATCGACCAGCATTTCCTCAAGCGGGGCAGGGTGGGACGCATGCTGGCGCTGATGCTGGCCAAAGGCTACAAGGTGGGGCTTGGCGTGGACGAGAATACCGCAGCCATCATTCACGGTAGCGAAATCGAAATTGTCGGCGCCAGCGGCGCGCTCCTGCTGGACTTGCGCCAGGCGACGCAGGAATCCGGGCCTGTGAACGTGCGTAATGTACGGATTTCCTATCTCGATAACGGCGATCGTTATGATCTGGCCACATTGCAGGGACGGGTGTCGGCGGCCAAGCAAGCCAAGGGCGAGATCCCGTTCCGCAAGCCGGGCTTTGTTTCGGATCTTGAATTCCTCCGTCCGGCTTATACGGACATCCTCGGCGAAAACGCCATCCTGCGCGCGCTGACGCAACTGGTGGATGGCCCGCGCGATCATGTCCGGGGCATCGCCTTCGATCTGGAGCAGTTGCCTGATGCACCCGTGGCCGATCCCGCCCCCGAGCTGGGGTTCGAGTTCATGCTGCGGCGTGATGAGCGCACGCATGGCTGGGATAATGAGGGAATGGACTCGAATGATTACTCCATCTTCGATGCGCGGCTCGATGTGCGGCCGGTGCGCCTGAAGACGCCTTTCTATCAGGCCTGGCAATGAAACCAGGGCATTGGATCGCCGGTCTGCTGCTGTGCAGCCAGTCCCTCGGCGCCGCTCCGCTGACCGGGTATCACGAGCAGCTGGACGCCGCGGCGGCGAAAGTGCTGCCGCAAGTGGTGAACTGGCGGCGCGACCTGCATGCCCATCCCGAACTGGCGTTTCACGAGCGCCGCACCGCGGACCTGGTGGCGAAGGAACTGAGCCGCATGGGCTATGAAGTGACGCGCGGCCTGGCCGAAACGGCGGTGATCGGCTTGCTGAAAACGGGGCGTCCGGGTCCGGTGGTGGCCCTGCGGGCCGATATGGATGGCTTGCCCGTGACGGAAGAAACCGGGCTGCCCTTTGCTTCGCGCGAGCGGGTGCAGTGGGGCGGCAAGGAAACCGGGGTGATGCATGCCTGCGGCCATGACATGCATGTGGCCATGCTGCTGGGTGCAGCGCGCGTGCTGGCCGAGATGCGAGGGCAACTGTCCGGCTCCGTCAAGTTGGTATTCCAGCCTGCCGAGGAGGGTGTGGCGAATGCAGCGAATGGCGCCGAACGGCTGGTGAAGGCGGGCGTGCTGGACAACCCGAAAGTGTCGGCCATGTTTGCGCTGCACGTGGGTATTACGCCGCAGCCAACGGGAACCATCTCCACCCGCGCACGCGGACTGATGGCCGGCGGCGACACCTTCGAGATCGTGGTCAAGGGCCGGCAGACCCATGGCGCCCTGCCATGGAATGGCGTAGACCCGGTCGTGGTGGCGGCGCAGATCGTGCTGGGGCTGCAAACCATCGTCAGCCGCCAGACCGATTTGACGGTTACACCCGCCGTGATCACGGTGGGCGCCCTGCACGCTGGCGACCGCGCCAACATCGTGCCCGGCGAAGCCAGGATGAGCGGGACGATACGCAGTTTCGATCCGGCGGTGCGCGAGCAGTTGCTTGTGCAGGTCAAGCGTACGGCAGAACAGCTGGCGCTAGCGGCCGGCGCCACGGCGGCGGTCAGCTTTGATCCCGGCTATCCGGTGACATGGAACGATCCGGCGCTGACGGAAAAAATGCTGCCCAGCCTGCGCCGCGTGGCTGGCGCGCAGTTGCTGAGCGATGCAGCGCCAAGCACCACGTCGGAAGACTTTGCCTATTACGGCCAGCACGTGCCGTCCATGCTGTTTTTCCTTGGCGTGAATCCGCCCGGCGCCGATCCGGCACAGTGGGCTGCCAACCACTCACCGCGTTTCAATCCTGACGAGGCGGCTTTGCTGACGGGCGTACGCGCGCTCGCCAGTCTGGCCGCCGATTATTTGACTGGTAACTGAAAGCTTTCATGGAACAGATCACAATCGCGCTGCCATCTCCCGCCGCCGGCACCACCCGCAGCCTGAGCTACCTGCGCTTTGGCCAGCCGGGCCAGGGCCCGAAGGCCTATATCCAGGCGTCGCTGCATGCGGACGAACTGCCCGGCATGCTGGTAGCCCACCATTTACGAGCGCTGCTGACCGGGCTGGAGCAGGAGGGCAAGCTGTTGGGCGAAGTGATCCTGGTGCCAGCGGCAAATCCGGTCGGGCTGGCGCAAACGCTGCTGGGCACGAGCCAGGGCCGTTTCGATTTACGCACGGGCCAGAACTTCAACCGCATGTTCCACGACCTGTCGCAGGATATTTGGCAGCGCGTGCAGCCGGAGCTGAGCCAGGATGCGCAGGCCAACCAGCGGCTGATTCGCTCCGCCATCCGTGCCAGCCTGGCCGACAGGCAGCGGGACCAGGCGGCCGCCGATGAGCTGTCCGCACTGCGGCTGGCGCTGATGCGGCTGGCGGCCGATGCGGACGTCGTGCTGGACCTGCACTGCGACTGCGAATCGCTGCTGCACCTGTACACGGGAACCCCCATCTGGGACCGGGTGGCGCCGCTGGCCGGCTTGCTGGGCGCTCGTGTCGCCTTGCTGGAAACGGAGTCCGGCGATGACCCGTTCGATGAAGCCTGCTCGCGCATCTGGTGGGATATTGCGGCGCTGGCCGATGGCCGCTTCCCCATTCCACTGGCCTGTGTGGCCGTCACCATCGAGCTGCGCGGCTTCATCGACGTCGACCATGACACGGCGGGCCGGGATGCCGCGGCGATACTCGACTACCTGCGCCTGCAGGGCGTACTGGCGGGCCCCCTGTCGCAAGCGGTACCGGCGGCCTGCGAGCCGACCCCGCTGGCCGGCTGCATCCCGGTGGCGGCGCCATCGGCAGGACTGGTCGTGTATCTGCGCAAACTGGGCGAGAACGTGCGTGCCGGCGACCCGCTGATCGACCTGATTGACCCTGTCAGTGGCAGCGTGCAACAATTGTTGGCCCCAGTGGACGGGTGCTGCTTTGCCCGCGAAAACCGGCGCTATGTCGCGCCGGGTACGCGTTTGACTAAAGTGGCGGGCAAGCACGCGCTGCGTAGTGGCCCGCTGTTATGGGCCTGAGGTGCTGACAAAGTATGGTGAATTCCTACTCCGTTTCATTGATTTTGCTGCCCGGCTTCTCGCTGTTCACGCTGGGGGCGGTACGTTCTGCGTTCACCGTTGCCAATGAGGTGGAAGGAGAGGCCCTGTACCGGCTGCGTCAATTCAGCCCGGAAGGAGAAGAGGTCACGTCCCAATGCGGACTGAGCCTGGCGGCGGAACCGCTGGCCAGCCTGAATTCGGAGCAGCCCGGCCTGCTGCTGCTGATCGCGGACGAGCGCGCCGACGAGCGTTTAAGCGAAGCGTCCAGCCAGCAACTGGGACAGCAGTTGCGCCGCCTGGGGCAGGACAATGTCTGGGTACTGGGCGCCTGTGGCACGGGCGCGCAAGTGCTGGCGCAACACGGGCTGCTCGACGGCTACCGCGCCGCGATCGACTGGCAATTCCAGGCGGAGGCAGCGCAGCGCTACCCCGGCACGACGTTCACGCCGAGGCTATATGAGCTCGACCGCAACCGCATCACGGCCGGCGCCGGCGCGGCGGTGATCGATCTGCTGCTGCACTGGATGGGCAAGCGCCACGGCAGCATGTTTGCGGCCGAAGTGGCAGTCGCGCTGGGGCTGGAAAGGCTGCGCGGCGGCGATGAGCGTCAGCCCATGCCCGCGTCGACGCAGCCAACGGTGGGTTCGACACGCCTCAAGGATGCGCTGGAACTGATGGCGGCGAATCTGGCCGAACCCTTGCCGGCGGAAGACATAGCGCAACTGGTTGGCGTGTCGCGCCGCCAGCTCGAGCGGCTGTTCCGCCAGCACCTGGATACTTTTCCTTCCCGCTACTATCTGGAATTGCGGCTCAAGCACGCCCGCCGTCAGTTAAAACAGACAACGCTCTCGATCCAGCAGGTGGGGCTGGCGTGCGGATTCACCTCGGGTTCGCATTTTTCCACGACCTACCGTAATTACTTTGCTTGCACCCCGAGGGAGGAGCGTGCCCGGCATACCATGCCCCTTGTCGAGACTTATAACGCCGGAGAGGAGATGGAATGAACCACCTGGACTACCTGTTGCGTCCGGCAACCCTGGATGATCTCGACGTCATCGAAAAATTCTCCAGGGCCGCGACATTCAGCATCCGTACCCTGAAACCCGATCGTGCCCGGCTGGCGGCGCGCGTTGAACGCTCAATCAAGGCCTTCGCCGGCGGCGAACCACTGAACGGCGATGAAATCTACCACTTTGTGCTGGAAGACCTGCAGGCCGGCCGCGTGGTCGGCACCAGCGGCATCGTCGCCAGCGCGGGCTCGAATGGCCGCTTCTACTGCTACCACAATGAGTTTCTCGTCCACGGCAGCGAGGAGCTGGGTATTACCAACCGCGAGCACACCTTGCGCCTGTGCGAAGACTTGTCCGACCACACCTTGCTCAGTTCCTTCTATATCGACCCCGAATACGGGGACACGCTGGCGCCGCAGCTGCTGTCGCGCGGCAGGCTGCTCTTCATCCGTAACTACCCGCACTTGTTCGCGGAACGGATCGGCGCGGAAAACCCGGGCCTGTGTGACGACGAAGGCAACAGCCCCGTGTGGGATGCGTTGGGGCACCGTTTCTTCAAAATGCCGTTTCCCGAGGCCGAGCAACGTACGGGCGGGCGTTCCAAGAGTTTCATTGCCGAGCTGATGCCGCGTATGCCTGTGTATGTGTCGCTGCTGTCCAAGGATGCGCAATGGGCCCTCGGACAGTTGCATCCGGATGCGGAACTGCCTTTCGGCATCCTGGTCGCGGAAGGGTTCGACGTGGATTCCTACGTGGACATCTTTGATGGAGGGCCCATCGCCGAGGCGCGCGTTGCCATGTTGCGCTCCGTGGTGTCGGCGCTCAGTGTGGAGCTGCGTGGCGCTGCAGGCGTGGAGGGGGAGCCGTGGCTGGTCGCCAATATGGAGCGCGCAGGATTCCGCGCGACGCTGGCGCAGGGCGAGTGCGTTGATGATAGCTTGCAGATGACGCGTCCAGCGATCGACCGGCTGGGGCTGACCGAGGGCGCGAGCGCCTGTGCCGTGCGGGTTGCCTGATGGCGAGATAAACGAAGAGCGTACGCCAGCATATTTCTATTTGGGCTAATCTGCTTCCACGACAAAGCCCGGTCTGCGAGGACCTGCGGAATGGAAATATGGCAAAACCTTCTTTCGGCGAAAGCTCTTGCACTGCTGCGGCCAGCGGCTGCGTAGACGTACGCGGCGCCCGCGAGCACAACCTCAAGGATGTCGATGTCTCCATTCCCCGCAATGCGCTGGTCGTGTTTTCCGGGGTTTCCGGCTCAGGAAAATCATCGCTTGCTTTCGGCACCATTTATGCAGAAGCCCAGCGGCGCTATTTCGAATCTGTGGCGCCGTATGCGCGTCGCCTGATCGATCAGGTCGGTGTGCCCGATGTGGATGCGATCGACGGGCTGCCTCCGGCGGTCGCACTGCAGCAGCAGCGTGGCGCCAGCAATGCGCGGTCGTCCGTCGGCAGCGTGACCAGTTTGTCCAGCCTGGTCAGGATGATGTATTCGCGCGCCGGCGCCTATCCGGCCAATCAGCCGATGTTGTATGCCGAAGATTTTTCGCCGAATACGCCGCAGGGGGCATGTCCGGCCTGCCATGGCCTGGGCCATGTGTACGAGGTGACCGAAGCCACCATGGTGCCGGACCCTTCGCTGACCATTCGCGAGCGCGCCATCGCCGCCTGGCCGCCTGCGTGGCATGGACAGAACCTGCGCGACATCCTCGTCACGATGGGCTTCGACGTTGACCGGCCATGGAAGGATCTGCCGAAGAAGGACCGCGACTGGATCCTGTTCACAGAGGAAACCCCTACCGTGCCGGTCTACGCTGGCTTTACCCCTGCCGAAACGCGCGCTGCGCTCAAGCGCAAGTCGGAACCGAGCTATATGGGCACCTTCACGGGAGCCCGTCGCTATGTGCAGCAGACGTTTGCCAACACCCAGAGTGCCTTGATGCGAAAGCGTGTGTCCCGCTATATGCAGGGCAAGCCATGTCCCGCCTGCCATGGCAAGCGGCTCAAGCCCGAGGCCTTGTCGGTAACCTTTGCGGGCATCGACATTGGCGAATTCATGCAAATGCCGCTGGATCGCCTGGCAGCCTTGCTCGAACCCATCGCGCAAGGCGATTTCCGTGCTCATACGGCGGGCGCCGGCACCAACAAGGAAGCGACAAGGCGTGACCGTGCAGAGCGCGCGGCGACCGGCCGCGCTGTCCATTCGGTGGCGCCGGATGTACGCCGCACTTCTGCGCTGTCGGAAGAGAAGCGGCTGGCCGCACAGCGCCTTGCCGGCGGCGTCATGGCGCGCCTGCGTCAACTACGCGGCCTGGGCTTGGGTTACCTGACCCTGGACCGGGCCACGCCAACGCTGTCGGCCGGGGAATTGCAGCGGCTTCGGCTTGCCACGCAATTGAGTTCCCTGTTGTTCGGTGTGGTCTACGTACTGGACGAACCATCGGCCGGCC
>DASWYX010000013.1:0-2336 GCA_036404755.1 Pseudoduganella sp. | reverse complement strand
GGTCCGGCCGCGCGCTTCGCGCGCTTAACCTGCCCAAGGGCAAGTTAGCCTCCACCGAAATCCTCAGTGGCTTCGATCACCAACTTCGAAATTGGTGGCCTGGGGCGGAATTGAACCACCGACACAAGGATTTTCAGTCCTCTGCTCTACCAACTGAGCTACCAGGCCAAGGCGCGCAATTATAGCAGGGTGTTTGGCCGTCTGGCTAGTGCCTGTTTTATAATTCCCGGCTGACGCCCGCGAGGGCATTGCGAAACAACTAATACTGACGAACTCGACATCCCATCAGTTCCTGCGCTTTGCCGCTACCGGCGTGGCCGGGCTGGTGGCCGACATGGCCGCGCTGTATCTCGCGCTGGCGCTGGGCAGCGGCTATTACCTGGGCCGCCTGCTGTCCTTCCTGTTTGCGGTCTGGGTCACGTGGAGCCTGAACCGGCGCTACACGTTCGCCGCTACTGACAATCCCTTCCGCGAATGGCTGCGCTACCTGACCGCCATGCTGGGTGGCGGCGCGATCAATTACGCGGCGTACACGCTGGTGCTGCACCTGCTGCCGCCCAGTGCATGGGCGCCGGCGGCGGGCGTTGCGGCAGGCTCGCTGGCGGGCATGCTGTCGAACTTCGTCACCGCCAAGCGCTTCGTGTTCAGATAGAATGAACCGGACATGAGCCAGCCTTCCCTCGATGCCGGACAGATCGCGTTCATGCGCGGTGGCGTGTCCATCAGCGTCGCCACCTGCGCGGCAGGCGGCGTGCCGGAGCTCGTGCGGGGGATAGGCTGCCGCGTGGCCGATGACGGCAGCAGCGTTACCGTCTTCGTGCCCGAAGCGAAATCGCAGGAGGTGCAGCGCGATATCTTCGCCACGGGCCGCATCGCCGTCGCCTTCACGCAGCCTTCCAGTCACCGTACGATGCAACTGAAAAGCGATGACGCGCGCGTGGCCGCGCTCGCGCCGGAAGACTGGCCGCTGATCGAGGCGTATCGCGACGCCTTCGTGGCCGAAGTCGGCCAGCTCGGTTTCAACGCCGGGATGGTGCGCCTGCTGCTGTCCTGCGCGCCGGAGGAAGTCGTGGGCCTGAGCTTCCGCCCGCAAGCCGCCTTCACGCAAACGCCGGGACCCAACGCCGGCAAGCCGCTGGAGGCGGGAGCATGAGCGACGTGCGCCTCGATACGATACGCGAGTGTTTCGAAGGCGTGATCCCCGCCGTGCTGGCCACGGCCGACAAGGAGGGCGTGCCCAACGTTTCCTACCTGTCGCAGGTGCAGTACTTGGACCGCGAGCACATCGCGCTGTCCTACCAGTTCTTCAACAAGACGCGCGCCAATATCCTGGCCAATCCGCTGGCGCGGCTGATGGTCATCAATCCCTTCACGGGCGCCCAGTATGCGCTGGTGATCAGATACCTGCGCACGGAGACCGAAGGCTCGCTGTTCGAGAGCATGAAGGCGCGCCTGGCGGGGCTGGCTTCGCACACGGGCATGAGCGGCGTTTTCCGGCTGCTCGGGTCGGACGTCTACCAGGTGCTGGAATTGCAGCGCGTAGACCGCGACGCGATTCCCGCGCCGGAAGCTTCGCGCAATACGCTGGCCGCGCTGCGCGTGTGCTCCGAGCGCCTGCTGGCCTGCCGCGACCTGGACCGCCTGTTCGATGAAACCATGGCCTGCCTGGACGAGAAGCTGGGCATCAGCCACGCCATGCTGCTGATGCACGACAAGGCGGCGGGCAATCTGTACACCGTGGCCAGCCACGGTTACGAGTGCTCGGGCGTGGGTTCGGAAATCCCGCTGGGGCAAGGCGTGATCGGCGTGGCGGCGCGTGAGCGCACGCCGGTGCGCATCAGCCACATGACGGCCGAATACAGTTACAGCCGCGCCATCCGCCAGCAGCTCGAAGGCAGCGAGCTGGATGCGGAAATTCCCTTCCCCGGCCTGGCCGAGGCGCGCAGCCAGCTGGCCGTTCCCATCATCGGCTGTGGTTATGTGCTGGGTGTGCTGTACGTGGAAAGTCCGCAGGACCTGCGCTTTAGCTATGACGATGAGGACGCGCTGGTCACCCTGTGCAACCAGCTGGCGGCGCAGATGTACATCCTGCAGAGCGCCGAACCGGAAGCGGAGGAAACGCCTGCGCCCGAATCCCGCAGCGAAGCGCAGGCGGCGCCGCTGGTGGTGCGGCATTACGCCGGCAACGATTCCGTTTTCTTTGGCGACGATTACCTGATCAAGGGCGTGGCGGGCGCCGTGCTGTGGTGCCTTCTCAGCGACCACGCGGCGCAGGGCCGCACCTGTTTCAGCAACCGCGAGCTGCGGCTCGATCCGCGCATCCGCCTGCCGGACAT
>DASWYX010000012.1:0-2589 GCA_036404755.1 Pseudoduganella sp. | reverse complement strand
GCTAAACGCAGCCATGTCCTCGGTCGTAAGCGAAGCGATGGCGGTCGTGCTCAGCGCACGAATATCGGAAGAAGTGGTAAACCCTGGGATGATGCTGCTCATTTTTTTCTCCGGAATACTTTACTGCGGGATTAGGTTATTTACTGGCCGCTGGCGGCTATCGACTGAACGTAGATGTGTACAGCTGGTCAGCATCTCTCCGCAGCAAAGTTGAAGCTATTGGCAGGCGCGCCGTATTGCTTAGCGACAAAAGATGACCAAACTTTAGGGGTCAGTGCCGCATAGCAACGTGCAAGGCGCACGTTCATAAAAATTTAATCAATTCGCACGTTTCTTACTCATCCTGCAAGAAACCGTGCCCTTACTACAAGAAAACGTTGCCGCAAGCCAAATTCGGCAACACAGGAACACTAAGCGACGCCTGGACCGCATTCATTAAATCGAATTTGACCTTCGGCGACAGCGTCCCCTTTCCCAAAAGAAACGGGACCCAAACGGATGCGAGTATATCCCAGAAAGTTGCCCCAGGGCACATTCCTAAGAGAAATTTGCCTGAAATCAAGGCATCAGTTGGCCTCGCGCGACGACTGTTTTGGCAAGTTTACTGAGCCGGTAACAAATTTCATCCATGAAACAGACGTTTACTTCTTGTTATATTCTCGGAGGAAATAATGACCCGCTCATGACGCGCAGCAGCAAAGCGCCGGGCGTGGCAAAATCTGACACCATGCACGCCACCGTTACCCGCCGCTTCCTGCCCTGGGTCGTCGCCACTGCCCTCTTCATGGAGCAGCTGGACTCGACCATTGTCAACACTGCAATTCCCACGATGGCGGAGAGCCTGCACGTGACTCCGCTCAGCCTGAAGGCGGTGGTCACCAGCTACATCCTCAGCCTGGCGGTGGCGATTCCCGTCAGCGGCTGGATGGCGGACCGCTTCGGCACTCGGCGCGTTTTCAAGACGGCTGTTGGCATTTTCACCATTGCCTCCATCCTGTGCGGCCTGGCGCTGAACTCGCCGATGCTGGTGGCTGCGCGCCTGCTGCAGGGCTTTGGCGCGGCGATGATGATGCCGGTGGGGCGGCTGACGATCGTGCGGACCTATCCGAAGTCCGAACTGTTGACGGCAATGAACTTCGTCATCATTCCCGCCCTGATCGGGCCGCTGCTGGGGCCGACCGTGGGCGGGCTCATCGTGCACTGGATGTCCTGGCGCGAGATTTTCTTTATTAATGTGCCGGTGGGGATGGCCGCCTGGTGGCTGGCGCACAAATTCATGCCGGACTACTACGGCGAGGAGCAGCGTCCGCTCGATGTGATGGGGCTGGTGCTGTTCGGGACGGGCATCGCGCTGCTGTCCTGGCTGCTGGAAGTGTTCGGCGAGCACCAGATCGACGCCACCTCGGCTATCGTGCTGCTGTTGATATCCTGCGCCCTGCTGGGCGCCTACGCCTGGCATGCGCAGCGCGAAACGCATCCATTACTGAAATTACAATTGTTCAAGGTGCGCACGTTCCGCGTATCCGTACTGGGCGGCGCGCTGACGCGGCTGGGGGTGGGCGGCCTGCCCTTCCTGCTGCCCCTGCTCTTCCAGCTCGGCCTGGGTTTCCCGGCCTGGCAGTCCGGCCTGCTGATGATGCCGTCCGCCGCCGCGGCCATGGGCATGAAGGCGATCTCGGCCAGGGTGCTGCGGCATTTCGGCTACCGCCAGGTACTCATCGTCAACACGGTGCTGATCGGCGTGACCATTGCGACCTACGTGCTGGTAAAGCCGGGCACGCCGTGGTGGGCGATCGTGCCGATCGGCCTGTGCCAGGGCTTTTTCAACTCCCTGCAGTTCTCCAGCATGAACAGCCTGGGCTATGCGGACATTGAAGGCCGCGATTCGAGCATGGCCAGCACGATGGCCAGCTCGATGCAGCAGCTGTCGATGAGTTTTGGCCTCGCCTGCGGCTCGCTCGTCACCGGCTGGTTCCTGGGCGGATTGCCGCAAACCGACCGGCCAGCCCTTGTTTCGGCCCTGCACCACGCGTTCATAGCGCTGGCCGTGCTGACCGTGGTTTCCTCGGCCGTGTTCTGGCGCCTGCGTCCAAATGACGGGGAAAGCATCAGCCGCGGCTAGAATAGGCGCATGAAACGACGACAGCTTCTCGCCACGGCCGCGCTCGCCACCCTCCCCTTGCCCATCCTGGCCGCCGCCCAGCCGCGGCGCCTGCGCATCGTGACCACCGACCTGCCGCCGCTGGTGACGGAACAGGGCGGCGGCGTCCTGCGCGAACTGGTGACCGAACTGTGCCGCCGGACGCAACAGACGCCGTCCCTGGAATTTGTCCCCTGGCGCCGCGCCATCTTCCTCGCCACCACAATGCCTTCCACGGCAATCTTCCCGCTGACGCGACAGCCGGAGCGCGAAGACAAGTTCCGCTGGCTGGCGCCGCTATACGAGGAACGCTATCTCTTCCTGGCGCCGCGCGGCGGCAGCTTCGACCTGCAGCACCCGGAGAATATGAAGGACAAGCGCATCGCCCTGATCCGCGGCGCGGGCCAGCGCGCGATGCTGCATGAGATGGGCTTCGACCACATCGTGGA
>DASWYX010000011.1:0-5839 GCA_036404755.1 Pseudoduganella sp. | reverse complement strand
TCGGTCTGGCCCATGGTGCCTTCGACTTCCGGATGGCCGTCATGGCCGATCATGATGATCTCGCAGCCCTGCTTGCGCATCTTGGCCACTTCCACGTGCACCTTGGTCACCAGCGGGCAGGTGGCGTCGAAGATCGACAGGCCGCGCGCTTCCGCTTCGGCGCGCACGGCCCGGGAAACGCCGTGGGCCGAGAACACCAGCGTATTGCCGGCCGGGACATCATCGAGGTCTTCGATGAAGATTGCGCCCTTGGCGCGCAGGTCCGCGACCACATAGGCGTTATGCACGATCTCGTGGCGCACATAGATAGGTGCACCAAACTGCTTCAGCGCGCGCTCGACGATTTCGATGGCGCGGTCCACGCCGGCACAAAAGCCGCGGGGCTGAGCGAGGAGAATTTCTTTTTCCATGATCCTTTACAGCACAGAAATGAGGTTCACTTCGAACTTCACCGGCTGGCCAGCCAGCGGATGATTGAAGTCGAAGATGGCCGAATCGTCGCGCAGTTCGCGCAGCACGCCGGCAAAGCGGCCGCCGCCCGGCGCCGCGAAGTCCACCAGGTCACCCACCTTGTACTCATTGCCGGGCACCGAGTTCTCTTCCAGCGTAGCGCGCGAAACGGCCTGGACCAGGTCAGGATTGCGCGGGCCGAAGCCCTGCTCCGCTTCCAGTTCGAAGACTTTGTGCGTGCCTTCCGGCAGGCCGATCAGCAGTGCTTCCAGGTGCGGCGCAAGCTGGCCCTGGCCAAGCATCAGCGTGGCGGGGTTCCCGTCGAAAGTTGACACGATATCCGTCCCGTCCAGCGTGGCGAGACGGTAGTGCAAGGTAAGGTAAGCCGAAGCAGTAACAACGTTGGACATGGCAATTCTTTGTACAAGCAAACCGCTATTGTAAGCCAGAGTGCCCTCCACTGCGCGTTTCCCGGCGGGACTGACATTAATCAAAGGGCAATGCTATTAAAAAGTTAATAATATCTACTTCACGCCGGACTGCCCGGCACAGCGAGGTTCGACATGGGTATTTCCGACTGGCCGGAGGAGCAGCGGCCGCGCGAACGGCTGATCCGGGAAGGCGCGCGCGCCCTGTCCGACGCGGAATTGCTGGCCATCTTCCTGCGCGTGGGCGTGCGCGGCAAGAATGCGGTGGAGCTGGCGGGCGAGATGGCGCGGCATTTCGGTTCCCTTCAAGGCATGTTCCGGGCGAGCCTGCCCGAATTCTGCGCCGTTCCCGGTTTGGGCGCCGCAAAGTACGCGCAGCTGCAGGCGGTTCTGGAACTGGCGCGGCGCGCCATCGGCGAGCAGCTGCAGGCTGGCCAGCCACTCAGCTCACCGGACGCGGTCAAGGAATATCTGCAGCTTGCAATGGCCGGACGGCCTTATGAATCCTTCCACGTGTTGTTTTTGGACGTCAGGAATCGCCTCATCGAAGCCTGCGAATTGTTTCGCGGGACGCTCACGCATACCAGCGTCTATCCGCGCGAAGTGGTGCGCGAGGCGCTGGCGCGCAACGCGGCGGCGGTCATGCTGGCCCATAACCACCCTTCCGGCAATCCTGATCCCAGCGAGTCGGATCTCCTGCTGACACGGGCGCTGGCGCAAGCTTTGGCCCTGGTGGATATCCGGATTCTGGACCACTTTGTCGTCGCCGGACACCGTGTTCATTCCTTCGCCGAACATGGTCAAATCTGAAGAATCCGAAATGTTAAATTTTACGTTTTTGCGTGACACAATTGTTTTTCGCAAGTTATTGAAAAAGCTGAGTTTTTTCTATATACTCTTGTTTTTTCCAATTTCGGAAGTTACTCAAGGAGTGCGCTATGGCACGTGTTTGCCAAGTTACCGGGAAGAAGCCGATGGTCGGCAACAACGTTTCCCACGCAAACAACAAAACCAAACGTCGTTTCCTGCCTAACCTGCAGAATCGCCGTATTTTTGTTGAATCTGAAAACCGCTGGGTCTCCCTGCGTCTGTCCAACGCCGGTCTGCGCGTAATCGACAAGGTCGGCATCGACGCCGTCCTGGCCGACATGCGTGCCCGCGGCGAAAAAGTTTAATAGGGAGCTATCATGGCAAAAACTGGCCGCGACAAAATCAAGCTGGAATCGACCGCAGGTACCGGTCACTTCTACACCACCACCAAGAACAAGCGCACGATGCCTGGCAAGATGGAGATCATGAAGTTCGATCCTAAAGCCCGCAAGCACGTGACCTACAAGGAAACCAAGATCAAGTGATCTTTGCTTTCTGATGAAAAAGCCGCCTTTTGGGGCGGTTTTTTTTTGAACCCAAAACCGGGTCTGACCCAGGTTTTAGGTTTCAGGTTTCAGGCAGCCCGCCGCACCGACAGATAAATATTATCCGTCTCCAGCCCCCTTCCCTCCTTCACCGCCGCCAGCCAGGCTTCCGTGCTCGCCACCGCCGCAAAATTCGAGTGAAAGATCGTGCAGTAAGTACGATGAATCTCCTCCGCGCTGACCTTTCCCGCCTCATTCTCATACGACGGCGACCCGGCCGCGTCAGCCAGGAACTCCGCCTTCAGATCCCCAGCCTGATAGATCGTAGCCGCGCAGCAGTTATGCGTCATATAGCCGACCACGGTAATCGTATCGACCCCGCGCGCCGCAAGCCATTCACGCAATTCCGTCCCCTCGAAAGCGCTGGCCTTCTTCTTGGGCAGCAGCAGATCGTAAGGCAAGGCCGCCACGTCCGGATGCAGCTGCCAGGTTTGCGAACCCTGGGCGAAGATGGGCGATGCTTGCGGTGCATCGTGGCGCACGACGACCACCGGAATCCCGGCAGCCTTCGCGGCGCGCATGGCGGCGGTGATGTTGGGCAGCGTGGCGGAGACCGGCGGATAAGCGATCTTCATCTGGCCGGTGAAGTATTCGTTCTGCACGTCGATGACGATCAGGGCGCGGTTTGGCATGTGAGCCTCCTTGAAAATTAATTGGTGAAGGCATTCTCGCGCCAGGCGCCCGGCTCCGACAGCGGCCCGCAGGACGATATTCGATATAATCGGGCCATGAGCGCCACCTTCCCCACCTGCCAAGGCTACAAGGTCGCCGTCATCGCTTTCGACGGCATCACGCCGTTTCACCTGTCGGTGCCCAGCCTCGTGTTCGGCCGGCTGTACGAGGTGACGGTGTGCGCCGCCGATCCGCCGCCGCTGCGGACCACGGCGGGATTCGACATCACGACCGCGCACGGCCTGGAAGCGCTGGAGGGCGCCCACCTCGTCGTCCTGCCCTCCTGGCACGACGACTGCCGCCCTGCCCCGCCCGCGCTGCTGGAAGCACTGCGCGCTACGCACAGCCGCGGCGCGCGCGTGGTCGGCCTGTGCCTGGGCGCCTTTCCGCTGGCCGAGGCGGGCCTGCTGGATGGCAGGACAGCGACCACGCACTGGGAACGCGCCGATGAACTGGCAAGGCGCCATCCCGCGGTCACGGTCGACCGCGAAGTGCTGTATGTGGATGAAGGCGATGTGCTGACTTCGGGCGGCGTGGCCGCCGGCCTGGATTGCTGCCTGCACGTGCTGCGCCAGTTGAGCGGCGCGGAAGCGGCCAACAGCGCCGCGCGGCGCATGCTGGTGGCGCCCCACCGCGAAGGCGGCCAGGCGCAATTCATCGAACGTCCGGTACCGGTGAGCAGCAGCGACAACCGCTTCGCCCGGGTACTGGACTGGGTCGCGCATCACCTGCAGCAGGAACACAGCCTGGACGCGCTGGCCGAACGCGCCGCCATGAGCCGTCGCAATTTCACCCGTCACTTCCGCCAGGCGACGGGGACCTCGTTCAAGCAATGGCTGCTGAACCAGCGCGTGGCGCACGCCCAGCGCATGCTGGAGCAAAGCGAGGCTTCCATCGAAATGATCGCCCAGCAAGCGGGCTTCGGCACGGCGCTCTCGCTGCGCCAGCACTTCCGGTCGGCCTTGCGCACTTCGCCATCGGCCTACCGGAAGCAGTTCAAGGGACTTACCTGAACTTGTAGAGCGTGACCTTCTGGATGCCGAAGCTGTCCGCCGGCATTTGCACGTGACGGCCCTGGTGGCTCTCGTCGCCATTCAGCCAGCGGCCTTCCTTCCATTTGCCATCCACGAAGCTACCCTCGGTCAGCTTTTGCAGTCCCACGGCAGCCTTGCCCTCCGCATCCTTGAACACGGTCACGATGCCGCGGCCCGCGACGATGAATTCATTCTCGCCAGTCTGGATCACCAGGCCGCCGCGCACGTCGGCCTCGGACTCCTTCAGCTCCTTCTCCCACGGCGCATTGAAGCTCACCTCGATCGTATAGCCGCCCAGCCTTGCCGTCTGCGGCCGCGCATCGACCTTGCCCTCATACGTCGCCGGCGCCTTGAAGCCGCGCATCTGGCCCTTGCCCTGGGCGGACAGGATCAGCGGCGAGAGCTGCTTCAGCACGCGGAAAGCGGCGGGCAGCGTGTCCTTGCTGTAGTCCTTCGGGCCATCGATGCCGAACGGCGAATAGCCGATCGCATCCAGCTCGCCGATCGAGAAGAAGGCGTTGGCGCCAATATCCGGGCGGCCCGCGTAATTCGCTTCCGGCACGAACAGCGGATTATCCGGACGCTTGAACTTGCGCGCCCATTCCACGTAGTTCGGGAAGTAGGTATCGATGCCGATGAAGTCCACCACCGGCGCGCCCGCCTTCCAGATATCGAACAGGTGCGGCAGCGGCCCGGCGCTCGGATACTCGCCCGGCTTCTTGCCCGGCCGGTTCAGCGCCACGTTCACATACATCGGCAAGCCATAAGCCGCCTTGCCCGCCGCCGTCAGCGCATTGGTGAATTGCGCGTAATGCCAGGCCTGGAACACTTCCTCCGCTTCCACCGACGTGCCGAATACCTCGGCCCAGGTGCCGCTGCTGCGCGCGCCCTGCGCTTCCCACAGCGACTTTACGTAAGGATTGAGCGACTCGCGGTGCGCTTTCAGGTAAGCCGTCAGCTGCGCCGGCACCTGCTGCTTCAACGCCGCATTGGCCAGCGGACCGAAGTCGCGCACGTCCGGCAGCATGCCGATTTCGTTTTCGACCTGCACCATGAGTACGGTGCGCTGGCCGTCCACATCCTTCAGGTGGCGCAGCAGGGCCGAGAACGCGGCCTGGTCCGATGCCAGCAGCTTGTCGCTGAAAGGCGTGAGGATGTCCTGCGGCTCGCCGGCGCGGTTGCGCGCACGTGGGAAGCGCTGATAATCGTGCTTGACCCAGGCCGGCGCATAGCTGGACATCGAATTCTTCCACGCGCCAAACCACAGCAGCACGATGCGCATATTGTGCTCGCGCGCCTGCTTCAGCATGCCGTCCAGCACCGTGAAATCGAAATGGCCTTCGCTCGGCTCGATCTGGTCCCACTCCACGGGCGCGATGACGGTATTCAGCTCGGCCGATTTGAGCAGCGGCCACACGCCGTTCAGGTAATCGAGGTTGGACGCCGAGGAGTTATGCAGTTCGCCCCCCAGCAGCAGGAAAGGCTTGCCGTCGACGATCAGTTGGGTGGCGCTGCCCTGCTTGCGCAGCTGCGGCAGCGGCGTATCGGCCAGCGCGGGCGCGGCGGCATTCGCCAGGCACAGGGCGAGCGCCAACCAACGCAGGAAAATGCGTGATGCTTTCATTTCTACCCCTGAAGAAAAAATCCCGCCGCAGCTTTCGCGGCGACGGGACGGGAAAGGACCGCCAGGGCCAACCGGCGGTCGGGAGAGGCTTAAAACTTCATGCGCAGGCCCAGCGCGTAGCTGCGGCCCGGCTTGTACTCGGACATGGTGGCGTTCGGGAACTGGAAATAGGAGCGGCGCTTGCCGTCGTTCAGGTTCACGATATCGAAGGTCAGC
>DASWYX010000010.1:0-5010 GCA_036404755.1 Pseudoduganella sp. | reverse complement strand
TGATCAAGCTGACCTCGGCGCTGCGCCAGTCCGGCAAGGCGAAAGAAGCGGACGAGCGCGTGACCCAGTGGCGCAAGACCCAGCCGGACGATCCGCTGACCGGCATGTACGTGGCCGAGCAAAGCATCGCGGCGAAGCAGTACAAGCAGGCGGCCGAGCAGCTGGAAGCGGTGCTGAAAAAGGCGCCCAACAATCCTGCCGCGCTGAACAACCTGGCCTGGGTCTACCAGCAGGAAAAGGATGCGCGCGCCATTCCAACCGCCGAGCAGGCGTACAAGGTATCCGGCGACAATCCGCAGGTGATGGATACGCTGGGCTTCATCCTGGTCGAGCAGGGCAAGCTGGAGCGCGGCCTGGGCCTGCTGCGCAAGGCGGCCGGCCTGGCGCCGCAGGCCGGCGACATCCGCTATCACTTGGCAGTCGGCCTGCACAAGGCAGGCGACAAGGCCGGCGCGCGCAAGGAACTGGAAGCGGCCCTGTCCGGCGCGCAGTTCGCGCAGGCCGACGATGCGCGCAGCCTGCTGAAACAGCTGCAGTAAACCCCGGCCAGCCGTCGCGCCGGCTACCGCGCTGCTAGCGTTGCACCCCTCCAACGAGGGGGCGCGACGCCTTCTCACTCTGCAGCATGCTGACTGCTAGTTGTTCTAGTGAAAGAAAGCAGAAATTTTTGCAACTTTGGCAGCCAGGCTATTGCTTGCCGGCCGTAGCCATGCCAACATGTTGTTGTTAGCAATTTTTCCACTAATCCAGTCAGATTCGTGGTATCGAAAACAAGTACTTGCCAGAAGAGTAAATTGGACGCTTGCAATTGGAAACAATTTCGTCCGGACACAAGACGTGCGCGCATTGCTGTAGCTACTTTAATGAACTATGATTTTTCTGATGAGTACGGTGCCCGCGCCGCAAGCCGTACCCATTGGTGCCGGTCCGCTACAAGCGAGGCCGGTTCCAAGAGGAGGATAAAGCCATGAATGGAAACGCCCCCCCTGTGCTGGACGGCGAGCCCGAAGTGAGAAAGGCTCAGACTGATCCAGAAAAACATGCGCGCGCCACCCTCGATGACCAGCTCCCGGAAAATATGGAGGATCTGGTCACCGACGAGAAATCATTTGGTATACGCATGATCGATACAGTCGAAGGCCGCAGCAAGGCCAGCCTACTGATTAATAAGATGTACGCCTGGCGGGGTTACGCCGGCACTCATAAGCTGACTGACGATCCCAACCGGATCACATTGACAGCGAGTAATCAAGGCGAGGTCGTCGGCACCCTGACTCTGGGGCTGGATTCCCCGATCGGCATCATGGCCGACGAAATATTCAAGGAAGAAGTCGATGCATTCCGCGCCCAGGGCGCCCGTGTCTGCGAGATCACCAAGCTGGCCTTCGACAATGGCGGCAGCAAGGAGCAGATGGCATCGCTTTTCCACCTGTCCGTTATCTATGCGCGTGACCTGCATAATTGCACGCACATCTTTATTGAGATTAATCCCCGTCACCGCCGCTTCTATGAGCACATGCTCGGCTTCAAGCGCCTGGGCGAGCTGAAGAGCAATCCGCGCGTCAACGCGCCCGCCTATCTGCTGGTGGTGGACCTGAAATTCGTCACCGAGCAGATCGAGAAATTCGGCGGCAAGGGCATGGCCGTGGCCAATACCGAGCGTTCCTTCTATCCACTGTTCTACTCGCCGCGTGAAGAGCGCGGTATCATCAACCGTCTGAAAAATATCCAATAAAAAGGAGCTTCATGGCGGCAGCCTTCTCATTTTCGTATGACCAGGCTTTCTCTAGAAATATCGGCTGGGTAACCCCGGCCGAACAGGCGCAGCTCAAAGGCAAGCGCGTCGCCATCGCCGGCGTCGGCGGGGTGGGCGGCGTTTACCTGCTGACTTTGGCGCGCCTGGGCATCACCCACTTCCACATCGCCGACTTCGATTCCTTCGATATCGCCAACCTGAACCGCCAGGCGGCGGCCTTCATGTCCACCATGGGCTTGCCCAAGGCGGACGTGGCCGCGCGCATGGCAAAGGACATCAACCCGGAAATGACAGTGAAGGTCTTCGGCCAGGGCGTGGACGCGTCCAATATGGCCGAATTCCTGGACGGCGTGGACCTCTATGTCGACGGCCTGGACTTCTTTGCCTTCAGCGCGCGCCAGCAGATCTTCGCCATGTGCGCCGCGCGCGGCATCCCCGCCACCACGGTGGCGCCGCTGGGCATGGGCGCGGCCTGCCTGAACTTCCTGCCGGGCGGCATGACGTTTGAAGAATACTTCGGCTGGGGCGACCGCCCCGAGCTGGAAAAGGCGCTGCGCTTCCTGGTCGGGCTGGCGCCGGCCGGCCTGCATCGCCGCTATCTGGTGTGGCCGGAAGCGGTCAACCTGCAGGAGCGGCGCGGCCCGTCCACCATCATGGCCTGCCAGCTGTGCGCCGGCGTGGCCGGGACACAGGCGCTGAAAATACTGCTGGGCCGCGGCGAAGTGATTACTGCGCCGCGCGGCTTCCAGTACGACGCTTATCGCGACAAGCTGGTCCATACCTGGCGCCCCGGCGGCCATCGCAATCCCCTGACTCAGCTGGCGCTGGCCATCGGCAAGCGCGTCTTCGCCAAAGCCTTGCTCAAGCAATGACCACCATCGACTCCATCCTTGATCTCGCGCGCTGGGCGCCCAGCGGCGACAATGTCCAATCCTGGCAATTCGAAGTCGCCGGCCCCGACCACGTGGTCGTGCACGGCCACGATACGCGCCACGATACCGTCTATGACCTGGACGGCCACCCCAGCCAGATGTCCTTTGGCGCGCTGCTGGAAACCATGGCCATTGCAGCCAGCGCCCACGGCCTGCGCGCCGACATTACGCGCCGCCCGCTGCCGCCGACCGAAGATGCGCGGCCCGTGTTTGACGTGCGCTTCGTGCCGGACCCCTCCGTGCAGCCTTCGCCACTGCTGGCGGCGATCAGGGTGCGCAGCGTGCAGCGCCGGCCGATGAAAGCGACGCCGCTGAGCGCGGCGCAAAAGCAGGCGCTGGCCGATGCCGTTGGTCCCGGCTACCGCCTGCGCTGGCTGGAATCGTTCGAGGAGCGCCTGGCCGCGGCCCGGCTCATGTATGACAATGCCCGGCTGCGCCTGACCATGCCGGAGGCGTATGAGGTACACCGCCGCATCATCGACTGGGGCAAGACCCACAGCGATGACAAGGTGCCCGACCAGGCGCTGGGTGTGGACAACGCGACCCTCAAGCTGATGAAGTGGGCCATGGTCAGCTGGCAGCGCCTGTCGAAAATGAATGCCCTGATGGGCACCTGGGCGCCGCGCCTGCAGATGGACCTGGTGCCCGGCCTGGCCTGTTCGGCCCACGTGTCGATCGAAGCGGCCCAGGAGCCGCAGACGATCGACGATTATGTGGCGGCCGGGCGCGCCGTGCAGCGCTTCTGGCTGACGCTGACGGCCCAGGGTTATTTCCTGCAGCCGGAAATGACGCCGCTGATCTTCACCCGCTACGCCAGCAACAACACGGCGTTTACCGCCGTCGGCAAGTTGCGCGAGGATGCGCGCGCGCTGCAGCAGCGCACGCAGGCCCTGTTCTTCAAGGGCACCGGCTTCCCCGTCTTCATCGCGCGTGTGGGCGCCGGCCCGGCGCCGGCCGCGCGTTCATTGCGCAAGCCGGTTTCGCAGCTGATGTACCGTCCTTAAACGGCCGCTTCCGGCCGCTCTTCCTTCGGCTTGCGCGGCGACAGGAAGGCCTTGTGCAGCAGGTGGCGCGCCAGGCGCAGCGGCGGCATGCGCAGCCAGTTGCCGCGCACGTACAGCAGGAAGCGCGCGGTGCCCGTCAGCGGGCCACGGCAGCTCATGTGGTCGGGCATCAGCGCGCGCAGGAACAGCGCATCCATCAGCCAGCGCAGCGGCGCGGCCGGGCCGTCCGGCGCCATGGCGGCCAGCACCCGGTCCGGCACGGGCGTCCCCAGCACCGCTTGTGCATAGCGCAGCGCGTAGTACAGGAAGCGCTGCAGTTCCAGTTCGCGCGCGCGGGACGGCAGGGTGTCCCAGAAGCCAGGCTGGGGACCGTAGTGGCGCAGCAGGCGGTCCAGGTCGTACAGGTCGCGCAAGCCCTTGTCGAATTCGCCGTCGGCAAACAGGTGGGTGGCGCTGTGCAGCACCATGTCCACCGGCGCAAGCTGCAGGAATTCGGGGGCCTGCGCGATCGGCTGCGCCGCCGCCAGCAGTTTGGCCGAGTCCGGATGCTGGGCGGCCGTGCGCGGCAGTAGCGCATGGTGCACATCGATCAGGGTATCGCGCAGCACGTTCTGCAGCGGCGGCAGCTCGTGCATCCACTCGCGGTAGTAGCGCTGGTCGTAGGCATCGTGGTGGGTGGACGCCCAGCCCTCCAGCATCAGCGCCGATTCGACCTCGGGCAGGCGCGTTTCCGGCACCAGAATGTCGATGTCGGAAAACAGCCGGCCACGCGACGGCGGCAGGCCGGCCGTCGCATAGGCGCCGCCTTTCAGCAGCACGAGCGGCAAGTCCAGCTGCTGCAGCGCCTTGCGGATCAGGCGCACTTCCCAGTACACGCCCTGGCTGTGGCGCGAAGCCAGCACATGGGCCCATTCCAGTTGCTCGCGCGCCGGCGGGGCGGCGCGTTCCAGCATGTCGGCATCGTGCAGCACGTAGTACAGCGTGGCCATCAGGAAGGCGGGTTCGGCCTGGCGTAGCAGCAAGTCCCACTCGGCCGGCGTCAGGCCGGCCGTCATGGCCGGGTCGCGCAGTGCCTGGACCAGCAGGGGAAACGGGCTCTTTTGCGTCATCAGTTGCGCGGCGTGAGGCGGGACATGATTTCCAGCGCCTCATCCAGATCGCTGTAGCGGAAACGGTAGCCCTGCACCTGGTCGATCAGGCGCCCCAGGGCATGGAAGCCGCGCTGCGCCAGGACGCTGTAGTTGAAGGAGTTGGCAGCCAGTTCCATGAAGGTGGTGGCGGGCGCCATCGCCTCCAGCGTGGAGGCGGCGCCGGTTTC
>DASWYX010000009.1:0-7395 GCA_036404755.1 Pseudoduganella sp. | reverse complement strand
GTGGACCGCTTCAAGGGCTGGTCGCACAGCGGCCACGTCACCCTGGCCCGCGGCGAGCGCTCCCGCCTCGCCGACCACGCGAGCGACGTGCTCTAAGCCCTTCGCTCCCGTCCCCAAAGCCCCGCCCCGAGCGGGGCTTTTACTTTCAGGCCCGCCGCGCGACAGGATGATCGGCGTTCAGCTGCAGCAGGTCCCACTAATTGCCGTACAAATCCTCGAACACCGCCACCAGGCCGTAATCCGAAACTCAGCTTGCCAACGTAGAAGTCGAGCGCCTCATCGTAATCGCGTACCACGAGGGCGATATGCACAATGGCCTGTTTCATAACGGCCACCACTTTTTCGTCGCTACGCGCGCGTTGCGGGTGACGTTGCCGTTGCGCGTCAGAAGAAGCTCGACGACTTTGCCCTGCGGGTCGCGCACGAATTCGGCCTGCGCCTGCGACTCCGTGAAGAAGGCGTTCTCCGCGTAAGGATAGACCTCGACCTTCGGCGCGCCGCTGCGCTCGATGACCAGGTGGTCGCCGTCGCGCTTGACGGTGCGCATCATGCCATCGTCGGCGCGGTAGGTGCCGGCGAATTCCTCCAGCGTCGATTTCGCCACGGCGACCTTGCGGTAGTCCGGCAGCGGCTTGCCCATGGCCACGGCCTCGATGCGGCGCGCCAGCGGTTCAATCGGCACGTCGCCGCTGGCATTGGTCAGCACCGCCACGTACAGACCTTGCTGCGGCAGCCGCGCCACGAAGCTCGTGTAGCCAGGGATAATGCCGCCGTGCGCGTATTCCGGCACGCCCTGCAGCTTGCCGATGCCCCAGCCAAAGCCGTAATTGCCCGGCGGCGTGGCCGTGAACACGCGCTGCCAGCTCGGGCCTTTCAGCAGCTGGCCGCTGCTGATGGCCGCATCCCAGCGCGCCAGGTCGTCCACGCTGGACACCAGCCCGCCCGCCGCATACGCCATCGACATGCTGATCGCCTTCGGCTTGCCGAATTTGCCGCCGTCGGCCTCGTAGCCCTTGGCGCGCATGGCCGCGGCGCGCTCGTAGCCGCCGAAAGCCGTGTGGCCCATGCCCAGCGGGACGAAGATGCGCTCCTCGACAAACTTGCCATAGGGCTGGCCGCTGGCCTTCTCGATGATGGCGCCCAGCAGCACATAATTCGAATTGCTGTAATCGAAGCGCGAGCCCGGCGCAAATTCGGGCGCCTTGCCGCGGATGCGGCCCAGCAGGTCGGGCAGCGCGATTTCGTTGGCGGTATCGAGCAGCCAGAAGCGCCACTGCTGCGTGTAGTCCGGTACGCCCGCGGTATGCGTCAGCAAGTGCTCGATCGTGACGTCGCGCAGCTGGGTGAAGTCGGGCAGGTACTTCGTGACCGGATCATTGAGCGACAGCTTGCCCTCGTCCGCCAGCAGCATGACGGCGGTGGCGGTAAACTGCTTGGTGACGGAGCCGATGGGCATCTGTACGGCCGCGTCCATCGGCTGCCGCTTGTCGACATCGGCCCAGCCATAGGCCTTGCGGAACACCGTTTCGCCATTGCGCGCCACCAGCACCACGGCGCCAGGCAGGCGGTCCTTGCCGACGCGGGCCACCACGTCGTCGATCTGTTTTGCGACGGCCGGATCGAGCGGCGCGGCCTGCGCGGCGCCGCACGCTGCCGCCAAGGCCAATGTCAATGCCAATGCCGATATGACAGGCTTGACCTTCCCACTGTAGCAAGGCTTAAGATGAATCATCATTGTAAAAGGAGTCTCTGATGTACGAACTGCAAGTTGAAAACATGAGCTGCGGCCATTGCGTCGCGACCGTCACCAAGGCCGTGAAGGCGGTCGATGCGGGCGCCACGGTCGATATCGACCTGGCCGGCAAAAAGGTCAGGGTGGACAGCGGCGCCGCGCTGGACGCCGTCAAATCGGCCATTGTGGACGCCGGCTACCCGGTCACGAGCGCGCACTGAGCTCACTTCTCCAGCTCCGGATAGTGGCGGAAGATGCCTTCCTCGTTAAAGGCAATCCGCCGCTTCGACGCTAGGTAGGCCGCGATATTCGGGCGCGCGGCCACCATCGCATGCAGCGCCACAAGGCCGGGCCATTGCGGCTCCAGCTTCTTCATCGTTTTCGGGAAAGCGTAGCGCAGGCCTGAAATCAGCTGAAACATGGAAAGGTCTACATAGCTGATGCGGGAGCCAACCATGTATTTGCCCCGCCCCGGATTATTCTGCAGGACCTGCTCGAAATAGCCCAGGTATTTGGGAATGCGTTCGGCGCAAAAGTCCTTCGCGCGCGCTTTCGCTTCATTCTTCTGGTCTTCGTAGTAATGGTTGGTGGAGATCGGATGGTGCGTGTCGTGGGCCTCGTTGACGATGTCCGCGATCGTCAGCTGCAACTCGTTGCACCACAGGCGCCCCGCTTCCGCGCGCGGCGCCAGGCCGTGGCGGGCGCCGATGAACATCAGGATATTCGCCGTCTGGCCGATCAGCAGCTCGCCGGCGCGCAGCACGGGCGGCGCGAACGAGGGATGCTCCTCCTGCGCGGGGTCGATGGAGCGCATCAGGGCGGGCATGCCTTTCTTCTGGCGCGCCACGTCCACATAGGCCACGCCGGCTTCCTCCAGCGCCAGGCGCACGAATTCGCCGCGTCCCTGGATGGTGGGCCAGTAATAAAGTTCGTAGGGCTTCATTGGATATCCTCCCGCCGCACATGATAATGGAAACGGCAGGCCTCGAGCGACCCGTGACGGTCGCGTGTACAATTGCTACACCTCTTCACGCCCGCCTTTGCCATGCCAGACGTCCCGCCGCTCGAACTTCACACCATCTTGCTGGTTGCAGCGGCCGGCCTGTTTGCAGGCGTACAGAATGCCCTGGCGGGCGGCGGATCGTTCATCACCTTCCCTACCCTGCTGCTGGCCGGCCTGAATCCCGTTTCGGCGAACATGACGTCGACGATCGCACTCTTCCCCAGCCAGACCACGTCCGCCGTTGCCGGGCGCAAGCTGGTTGAGGACGTTGGGCCGCTGACCTTCAAGCAGATGTTCATCATCAGCATCCTGGGCGGCATCGTCGGCGCCATCCTGCTTTACCTCACGCCGCCGACCTTCTTCGCGAAGCTGGTGCCGTGGCTGGTGCTGTTCGCAACCTCCATGTTCGCCTGGGGCGCTTTCCGCAAGCAGCCTATCCACGCCACGGCCGGCATGCCGGCCTGGGTACTGATGATGGTCCAGAGCTGCATCGCCATCTATGGCGGTTATTTCGGCGGCGGCATCGGCTTCCTGATGCTGGCCACGCTGACCATCGCCGGCCAGCAGATCCGCGCCGCCACGGCGACCAAGAACATGCTGGCGATGGCGATGAATGCATCCGCCACGCTGATTTTCGCCTTCTCCGGCATGATCAGCTGGCCCGCTGCCCTAGCGCTTTGCGTGGGCGGTATTGTGGGCGGGCTGATTGGCTCGTGGCTGATCTACCGCCTTCCGCCCCAGTTCATGCGCATCTTCGTCGTGGGCGTGGGCACAGTGCTCACCATCTACATGTTCATGCGCTGAAGTCCCCAGCGTTTGCAGGATCGGACAGTCGGGGCGGTCGTCGCCGTGGCAGCATTCGGCCAGCGTGCTCAGGGTGTCGCGCATCTCGGTCAGTTCGCGGATGCGCTGGTTCAGTTCATCCACATGGCTTAGCGCGATCGCTTTCACATCCGCGCTGGCGCGCTCGTTGTTCTGCCACAGCGACAGCAGGTCGCGGATCTGCTCCAGCGAGAAGCCCAGGTTGCGTGCGCGCTTGATGAAGCGCAGCGTGTGCAGATCCTTGTCGTCGTAGATGCGGTAGCCGGCGTCGGTACGCGCCGTCTCGCGCATCAGGCCGATGCTCTCGTAGTAGCGGATCATCTTGGCGCTGACGCCCGATGCGGTGGCTGCTTGTCCGATATTCATGGTCATTCCTTTGCTGGTTTCCAGCGGCGCAGCAGCAGTGCGTTGCTGATCACGCTGACGGAGCTGAGCGCCATCGCGGCGCCGGCGAATACGGGATTCAGAAGGCCGAAAGCGGCCAGCGGGATGCCCGCCAGGTTGTAGATGAAGGCCCAGAACAGGTTCTGGCGGATCTTGCTGAAGGTTTTTTGCGAGATGTCGATCGCGTCCGCCACCAGTTGCGGGTCGCCGCGCATCAGCGTGATGCCGGCGGCGTGCATGGCCACGTCGGTGCCGGTGGACATGGCGATCCCCACGTTCGCAGCGGCCAGCGCAGGGGCGTCGTTGATGCCGTCCCCGACCATGGCCACGTTCCTGCCTTCCGCCCGCAGCCTGGCGATGGCTTGCGTTTTCCCGTCCGGCAGCAGGTTGGCTTCGACCTTGCCGATTCCCAGCTCCCTTGCGATCGCATTCGCGCTGCCCTGGTTGTCGCCGGTGAGCATGACCGTGTCGATGCCGCGTGCGTGCAGGCGCGCGATCGCTGCCTGCGCGGTGGGCTTGGGCTGGTCGGCGAAGGCCAGCAGGCCGGTGAGCTGCTTCCTGCCGGCGTCCGCCAGCCAGGAGATGGTGTGGCCCGTCGCCTCCAGCTCCTGCGCTTGCTGCGCCAGCGGCGAGGTATCGACGCCGCGCTCCTGCATCAGCCGCGAGCTGCCCAGAATCAGCTCCGCGCCCTCAAGCACGCCCGTCATCCCCCGCCCCGGCAGCGCGCTGATAGCCGACGCGGCCAGCGGAACCGCCGCCGCCGGGCCTGACGCGGCGGCGTCGAGGACGGCGCGGGCCAGCGTGTGTTCGCTGTTGTGCTGGAGCGCGGCGGCCAGCGAGAGCAGTCGGTCCTGGGTGACGCCATGCGGCAGCAGCGCGGCGAGTACGGGCTTGCCTTGGGTGAGCGTGCCGGTCTTGTCGAAGACCACGGTATCGACCTGGCGCGCGAGCTCCAGCGCCTCGGCATCCTTGATCAGTATGCCGTGGCGGGCGGCGACGCCGGTGCCGGCCATGATCGCAGTCGGCGTGGCCAGCCCCAGCGCACACGGACAGGCGATCACCAGCACAGCCACCGCATTGATCGTGGCGCGTTCGAAATCGCCGCCGGCGAACCACCATCCTGCCAGCGTGACGGCAGCCAGCACCAGCACCACCGGCACGAAAATTCCTGCCACGCGGTCGACCAGGCGCTGCACGGGCGCCTTGGCCGCCTGCGCGTCCTCCACCAGTCGAATGATGCGCGACAGCGTCGTTTCGGCGCCGATCGCCGTGGTGCGCACCAGCAGCAGTCCCTCGCCATTGATCGCGCCGCCCGTAACGTGGCTGCCCGGATGGCGCGCAACGGGCAGGCTTTCGCCCGTGATCAGCGATTCGTCCACATGGCTGCTGCCGTCGGTGACTTCACCATCGACCGCCACGCGCTCGCCGGGACGCACGACGACGATGTCGCCAACACGCACTTCATTAATCGCCACGTCGCGGTCCGATTCGCCGGAACGGCGCACGCGCGCGGTGGCGGGGCGCAGGTTCTGCAGCGCGCGGATGGCCGACGTGGTCTGCTTCTTGGCGCGCGCTTCCAGCCACTTGCCAAGCAGGACCAGCGTAATCACGACTGCCGAGGCTTCGAAATACAGGTGGGGCATGGCATTCGTTCCCGCCAGCAGCAGGTAGACGCTCAGGCCATAGGCAGCGCTGGTACCGATCGCGACCAGCAGGTCCATATTCCCGGCCAGGTTTTTCGCGGCTTTCCAGCCGGCGCGGTAGAAGCGCGCGCCGAAGACGAATTGGACGGGCGTGGCCAGCAGCCATTGCAGACGCGCGTCCAGCATGAAATGGATGCCCAGCCAGTCCAGCACCATTGGCGCCAGCAGGGGCAGCGACAGCGCAGCGGACAGCAGGACGGCTACCCCTTCAGGGATGCCCGGGCGGGCGAAGGGGCTGGCGCCCGGCGACGCCGCAGCAGGCGCGCCGTGGGACCCGTTGCCGGTTGCAGTTGCGGCTGAGGCTGCGGCGGCTGCGGCGGCATCGGGCGCGGCCTCATAGCCCGCCTTCTCGATCGCCTGCTGCAGCCGGTCGAACTCCAGCGGGCCTTCGGATTCGACGCGCGCGGTCTCGGTGGCGAGATTGACGGTCGCCCGTCCTACGCCCGGCACGGCGGACAGCGCCTTCTCCACCCGAGCCACGCAGGAAGCGCAGCTCATGCCGCCGATGCGGACAGTTTGTTGATAATTACTCATCATGGATACCCTTCTAGCCTATGCTACTGGCTACAGCTTCAAGTATCCCATGATGGGAAGGTCAAGCGCTTTTTACCTTACGATACAGTCAACAGCACCGCTCTTCGAAGGATCTGACCCGGCGGCCGGTCCCGGCCCGGTAGATGAATTGAAGATCGGAGGCGGCGTGAATTGGAGGCCAGGGTTCTGCGGCAGGATGATCGGCGGCGCCTTGAAGTTCGGCACAAAGCCGAACTGTCCTGCCTGGAAAGCAAGCGAGCCGCCGTTATTGTTCACAATAATTGCCCCGTCGGTCACCTGCACGTGCAGGCCCGGCGCCAATACCGGCATTGACGGGATGCCTGGCGCCCCCGGCAGCGGTGGGGCCGCCACTGCAGATTGATTGGCCGGGAATGAGGACGGGGATGGAAGCGATGGGGGCTGGCCCGGCGTCAAAGGAGGCGGCGGCACATACTGTGCGATGAAGGTGGTGCCGCGGATGCCGATCGTGGCCGCCGGCGTTTTCAGCTCGAACTTGTCCTTGCTGCGCTTGCCCAGCAGGCCGGTCACCGAGCGCAAGCCGCCCTTCACCAGATTGAAGTGGGCGCGGTCGTCATCCTGCTTGCCGCTGTCGAAGCTGAAGTTCTCGATCGTCAGCGTGGAGTCGGGACGCAGCGTGATCTCGCTGTTGTCGATGAACTTCACCATGGCATAGGTGTTCTTCTCGGTGACCAGCGTGTCGCCGTTTTCCACTTCGGACTTCAGCACCAGCACCTTGATCGCGCCATTGGCCTTCTTCGCCATCAGCGGACCGCTCAACTGCACCACCGTGCCGGCCACCGGCGCGGCCAGCGCCATCGCGCCCGTAGCCCACAGCGCCAGCAGGAGCAGGCAGCGCAGCGCAAACTCAGTTGCAGTACATTTTCTTGACTGGTTCATTCTTGATGCCTTCCTTTTCCATGCTTGCTTCACCCGCGACCTTCTCCTTGCCCTTCTTCTCGTCCGGTGTGCTGGACGGCGCACTGTTGCCGCCCGTGCCGCCGCCCGAGGACGAAGACGATGGCGACGCGGGCGAGCGCTGCGGCTCCGTATCGTTCACGGTGCGGATCACCTGGTTCAGCGCCGCCTGCACCGGCTTGACCGGCTCACTCGCCGTCGGCGGCGAGATGACCTGGCAGGCCGGCAGCGTTGGCGCGAGCACGCAGGCGTCGGCCGACGTCGGGACCGTAACCGGCGGC
>DASWYX010000008.1:0-13131 GCA_036404755.1 Pseudoduganella sp. | reverse complement strand
GGACGTTTCCTTGGTGCGGCGGTCGGTATCCCAGGTGGTCTTCGGCAGGTACAGCTCCGGCAGCCCGGAAGCCTTGGCCGCGATGGCGCGCACTTCGGCAAAGTTGAAGGTATAGAACTGGTTGAACAGCTTGGGGCTGTCGCTGCCATTGATCTTGTCGAAGTACTGGCGCACAGTGTCGGGGTGCCACACGCTGCTTGGATAATCGGCCGGGCTGGTGGCGCCGCCCCAGGTGTCGCGCTGCTGGGTGGAGAAGGCGGAGCGGTTCTCATACTTCGTGTGGGCCACGCCGAAGTTAAGGTTGGAGGTTTCCATTACCTTCCAGCTGCCCTTGACCTGGGTCTGGTCGATCTTGGCCTTCATGTAGCCATTGCGGAAGGCCGAACCGGTGACCTGCTGGCGTGCCTTGTTGAAGTCCGCGCCGTCGATGCTCAGCACAGGGAAGTCGCTGGTGAAATCGGCCGTGGTATTGCCGCGGCTGAAGCTGGCCGTGCCCAGCACGTTGTCCGAACCCCATGGGCTGTCCGCCTTCGATTCGGCGGTGGAGTGGTGGGTATCGAGCTCCATGCGCAAGTCGTTGGACGGTTTCCATACGGCGTTGAAGCCAAGGGACTGGTTCTTGGACCGGGTCGCGAAGTCCGCGCCGCCCATCGCGATATCGCTGTTCCCGGCCGGGATCAGTTCCGTGTAGATCAGCGGCGCCGCCACCGGTCCGTTGGTCCAGGTGCTGGTGGACGGGCCAAAGTTGAACCAGGCCGAGATATCGTTACGCCTGGTGTGGATCTTGTTCTCGGAATAGGTGTAGTCCAGCGTGGTGGTCAGCGACTTGGCCGGCGCATACTGCAAGGTCAGCTGGCCGTTAGTGCGCTCGCGCTGCACGCCGCTCATGCTGTAGTTCAGGTTCTGCGGCACCGAGTAGATATCGGTCGGCTTCGGGCGGTTCGTGATGCGGTTGGAGCCGTCGGCGCCCGGCTGGGGAATGGTGCCCCAGTTGTTCTCATCGCCGCGGAATGGGCCGCGCCATCCGTTGCCCACGGACGCCTGGTTGTAACCGAGGTTGCGTTCCTGGTAGCTGGCGCTAAGGGCGATGCCGAAGGTGTTGTTGGCGAAGGTATTGCTGTAGATGCCGGAGACTTCAGGCGTCAGGGAGTGGCCGGCCTTCACGTCGCCGGGCAGGTTGTTGTTCGAGGTGTCGTACATGCCCTTGGCGCCAATGCTGCCGTGCATGCCCGGGCGATCCAGCGGACGCGCCGTCAGCACGTTCAGCGTGGCGCCAATGCCGCCGGTCGGCGTTTCTGCGCGGCCCGTCTTGTACACCTGGATCTGGGAGATCGCTTCGGATGCCAGGTTGGCGAAATCGAAGGCGCGGCCATTCAGGTCGCCCAGGCTCGAAGTAGGCATCTGGCGGCCATTCAGCAGCACCAGGTTGAAGTCCGGGCCCACGCCGCGCACGGTCACTTTGGAACCCTCGCCGATCGAGCGGTCAATGGAAACGCCGCTGATACGCTGCAGCGATTCGGCCAGGTTGGTATCGGGGAACTTGCCGATGTCTTCTGCCACGATGCCGTCCACGATGCCGTCGGCATTGCGCTTCAGGTTCATGGACGACTGGAGGCTGGCGCGCAGACCGCTGACAACCACGGTCTGCATCGACTGCGGGGAAGACTGGCCAGCGCCGCCTTCCTGTGCTGCCGCAGCTTCCTGCGCATGGAGCGGCGCGACGAATGTCGAACACGCTGCAGCGACGGCCAGGCTGATCAACTTCTGCTTCGCCTTTGGATGATGCATTTGGTCTCCTTTGTTTTTATACCTTATGGCCGGAGGGGCTGTTTCCTCCGGTTGCGTGGAAACGTTTCCACTGTTTTTTAGAAAATACTAGGGGTGGTGCAAAAAATTGTCAATAAAATACTCGGCAGGGTGGAGCTTTCTGCCTGATTCTGGCGATGCCGTACAACAGTTGCCGATATTGCGGAAGACGCGCTCTGGAAATTGGAAACCTTTCCATAATGCCAAGGCAATATAACATCGTTTAATTTTTGAAGTCAACTTGCAACGCACCATGGCGCGAGCTATATGGCATAAGGCGTTGCGGCGCGCGCACACCCGCGTCGATGCACTCCCTCGTTTGACACGAAAAATTTTCCGGTGCTATATTTTGTGCTTTGTATGGGAACGTTTCCACTCCAAAGGAGGTTGGATGAAGCTGCTGATCATTGCCCTGGCCGCGGCGCTGGCGGCGCCGCCAGCTGCCCACGCTTTCCGCTGGCCCGGCCATGCGAAGGCTGCAGTGAGCCTCGCCTACGACGATGCGCTCGATTCGCAGCTCGATAACGCGCTGCCGGTGCTCGACCGCCATGGCCTGAAGGGCAGCTTCTACCTGCAGCTTTCCAACCCCGCCGTGCAGCTGCGCATGGGCGAGTGGCGCGCGGCAGCGCAGCGCGGGCATGAACTGGGCAACCACAGCCTGTTCCACCAGTGCGTGCACAACGCCAGCGACCACGCCTGGGTCCAGCCGCACCGCAACCTGGCCACCACCAGCGCGGAGCAGATGGCCGACCAGGTCCGCGTGGCCAATACGATGCTGACGGCGATCGACGGCAAAAACGAGCGCACCTATACGGCGCCCTGCGGCGATGCCGATGCGGGCGGCAAGCCTTATCTGCCGGCGCTGGAGCATGACTTCGTCGGCATCAAGGCGGGCGGCGCGGATGGCGTGCTGCCCCGGATCGCGGGCCTTGGCCCGGTACCCATCCACGCGCCGGTGGGCCTCACCGGCCAGCAACTGATCGCGATGGTAAAGGAGGCGGGCGCCAGGGGCACGATGCTGAACCTGACCTTCCACGGCATTGGCGGCGATTACCTGAGCGTGTCCAGGGAGGCCCACGAGGAACTGGTGCGCTTCCTCGCCGAACACAAGGACGAATACTGGACCGACACCTTCCTCAACATCATGAAGTATGCGCGGGCGCCCGGCTGGGTGCTGGACTGGAGCGATGAATTCGACGGTCCCACGGTCGATCATGCGAAGTGGGTGGAAGAGACGGGCGGCGGCGGCTGGGGCAATAACGAGATGCAGTTCTACACGGCGCGCCGCGAGAACGTGCGCGTGGCCGATGGGCGGCTGATCATCGAAGCGCGCAAGGAGCAGTACGGGAACCATGGCTACACGTCGGCGCGCATCAAGACGGCAGGCCTGATGGAGCGTCAATACGGCCGCTTCGAAGCGCGCATCAAGCTGCCGCGCGGGCAGGGCATCTGGCCGGCGTTCTGGATGCTGGGAGCGGACATCGGCAAGGCCGGCTGGCCGCGCAGCGGCGAGATCGACATCATGGAAAACATCGGCAAGGAGCCCGGCATCGTCCACGGCACGCTGCATGGGCCGGGCTACTCCGGCGACAAATCGATCGGCAAGCCATCCGTGCTGGATGCCGGCGCCTATGCCGACGATTTCCACGTCTATGCCGTGGAGTGGGAGCCAAAGGAAATCCGCTGGTACCGCGACGAGGTGCTTTATCACACGGCGCGGCCGGACACGGTGCCCGGCGGCTGGGTCTTCGAGCATCCCTTCTTCGTGCTGCTGAACCTTGCCGTGGGCGGCTACTGGCCCGGCTATCCGGACGCCGGCACCACTTTCCCGCAGCGGATGCTGGTCGATTACGTGAGGGTCTACCGCCGCGCCGACTGAATTGTCTGCGCACGATTGCGAATGCTTACAAAATGAGATGGGTCTTCCGGTTATAGTTCCGCCAGGAAATAACTGGAGATTACATGAAGAAGTTGACTGTCTCGGCGGGCGTGCTGCTGGTCCTGAGTGCTTGCGGCGGCGGTGGCGCCGGCAGCGGCAGTGGTGGCGTGACGCTTCCTGCGCCGCCGTCCACCCCTGGCGCCCCATCCACCGGCTGTTCCACCAAACCGGCCGACCTGGCCAGCCTGCAGATCTTCCCGGCGGACAGCCCCTGGCGCACCGATATCTCCAGGGCCCCGCTGGACTACCGTTCGAACGACATCATCAGCTTCCTGTCCCAGACCAATGCCTCGCTGTTTGCCAATTTCGGCAGCGGCAACTACAACGGCGCGCCCATCGGCATGCCCTTCGTGGTCGTATGCGACCAGGCCCCGGTCAGCGTCAGCTACCGCGCCAACAGCTACGACGGCAACTACGGTTCTGAAAGCGACCCGGGCCCGATGCCGGTTCCGCTCAATGCGCCGATCGAAGAAAATGGCGCCAGCGATTCCCATGTACTGGTGGTCGACGCGAAAAACTACAAACTGTATGAACTTTACAACGCCAGCCTGATCGCCGGCGGCACGGGCTGGGCGGCATCGTCCGGCGCGAAATTCGACCTGAACAGCAACGCCCAGCGGCCCCTGTGCTGGACTTCGGCAGATGCTGCCGGCCTGCCCATTTTCCCCGGCCTGCTGCGCTACGACGAGGTGGCCGGCGGCGCCGTGCGCCACCCGGTCCGTTTTACGCTGCAGGCGAACCGCGTCAGCCCCGGTTTCACGGCGCCGGCGCGTCACGCGGTTTCGGGCAGCAATAGCAGCACTACGGCGCCGACGCCGATGGGCATGCGCCTGCGCCTGAAATCGGGCGTGGATATTTCCGGCTACTCGGCTGCCAACCGCACCATCCTTACGGCCATGAAGAATTACGGGATCATCCTGGCGGACATCGGCTCCAACTTCTTCATTTCGGGCGCACCGGACCCGCGCTGGGACAACAGCGATCTGCAAAAGCTGCGCGCGATTCGGCCGTCCGATTTCGAGGTGGTGCAGATGGATCGGATCTACAATCCCCAGATACCGGCGGATGGGGCGTTGTGTGGTCGTTAATAAATTCCCGCAACGCCATTTCTATTGCTAAACTGCTTAATATAGTGACAGCTAAGAAAGGCTTGCAGGATGAAAGAGCTTGGGGCGAGGGCGGTCCTACTGGTCAAGGCCGTCGAAGAAGCGGACGAGGCTCGCGAAGTCCTGTCCGAAGAAGACCGCAAGTATGCCAGCCGCACTGCTCGCGAGCTGGCCCAGTGGGACGCGTCCGAGCGCAAGGCTGCCGCCACCTTTCCCAACTTTCTTGAATTGCGCGCCGACCAGCTGCTGAAGCGGCTGAGCGCGCGCTACCCCACGTTTTCCTCCTTCGTCCGCCGCCAGAACGCGGTGTGGATGTTCGGCTGGCTGATGCCGCTGGCGGCCTTCCTGATCGGCGTGGCTGCCGACCGCATCGACGATCCCGAGCGGGTGGACCTGCTTTCCCTGCCGCTGCTGCTGATCATCGGCTGGAATGTGCTGGTGTATCTGACGATCCTGGCGTGGGCGGTGATGCCGAAGAAAGGACCTGGACCGCTGCGCAAGGCCTGGGTGCGCCGCGTCAGCGTGGGCACGGGTGCGCGGCCGCGCCGCCTGCATTATGTGGTGTCCACCGCCATGCTGGAATTCCTGCACCAGTGGACGCGCCTGAGCCTCAAGCTGAATGGCGCCCGCCTGGCGCGCGCCCTGCACCTGAGCGCCGCCGCGCTGGCGCTGGGCGCCATCATTTCCCTGTATTCGCGCGGCGTGCTGACGCGCTATTCGGCCGGCTGGGAAAGCACCTTCCTCGATTCGGAACAAGTCTATACGGCGCTGTATTACTTCTTCTATCCGGTCATCGCGGTGTTCCACATGCAGGGCTTTTCGCTGGAGGAGGTGGCCACGCTGCGCTTCGGCCATGATTCCTCCGCGCTCACGCTGAACGACAATGGCGCGCGCTGGGTGCACCTGTATGCGGGCGCCCTGATGCTGTACGTGGTCGTGCCGCGCCTGCTGCTGGCGCTGCCCGCGGCCTGGCGCGCCTGGCGCCTGCGGCATCGTTTCCCGCTGGACCTGGACCAGCCTTATTTCCGCAAGCTGGCACAGGCCGCCGGCAGCGAGGCGGGTGTGCTGCGCGTAGTGCCGTACAGCTTCAGCGTCGATGAAACGCGCAGCAAGGGGCTCGAAGGCGTGGCGGTGGAGCAGCTGGGCGACCGCGCCCGCCTGCGCCTGCTGCCTTCCATCGACTACGGTACCGACCCGGCGCCGGCCATGCACGAACCGGGAGCGGGCGAGGCGTCCACCGTCACGGCCCTGCTGTTCAGCATGGCCGCCACGCCGGAAAAGGAAAACCATGGCGCGGCCGTCGCCGCGCTGGTTGCCGCCTCCGGCGAGGGGGCGACCGTGCTGCTCGACCAGTCCGCACTGGTGCGCCTGGACCCGGAGCGGCGCAAGGAAAGGGTAGAATTGTGGCGCGAGTTCTGCATTTTTCATGGCGCCCAGCCCTTTGTGGTTGACCTGCTGGCGCCGCGCGACCACATAAGGGAGAGCGCATGAGCGGCGCGCCGGCCACGATCCAGCTAGCACTGATTTCCCACACCAACAACGGCAAGACCACACTGGCCCGCACCCTGCTGGGGGCGGACGTGGGCGAGGTAAGAGACGCCGCCCACGTGACCGTATTCGCTGAATCCCATACTTTACTGAGCACTCAGCAGGGCGACCGCCTGATGTTGTGGGATACGCCCGGCTTTGGCGATTCGGTGCGCCTGATGAAGCGGCTCGCCATGTCCGGCAACCCGATCGGCTGGTTCCTGCGCGAAGTGCTGGACCGCTACCGCGACCGTCCGTTCTGGCTCAGCCAGCAGGCCCTGCGCGCCGCGCGCGACGAGGCGGACGTAGTGCTCTATCTGGTGAACTCGATCGAAAACCCGGGCGATGCCGGCTACCTTCCGGCCGAGATGCGCATCCTGGAGTGGTTGGGAAAACCCGTGCTGGTGCTGCTGAACCAGATGGGGCCTCCGCGCCCCTCCGAAGAGGAGCATGCGGAACAGACGCTGTGGAAGGAACACCTGCTGCAGTATGACGTGGTGCGTGAAGTGCTGCCGCTCGATGCCTTCGCGCGCTGCTGGGTGCACGAGCGCGTGTTCTACGACGCGATTGCGGCGATGCTGCCGCCGGCGAAACAGGAAAGCTACCGGCGCCTGTTCTCGCTGTGGGACGAGAATAATGAGCGGCGCTTCCGCCAGTCGATGTCGATCACGGCGCAGCAGCTGGTCGATGCTGCGCGCGACCGCCAGTTCGTGGAAGTGCCGCAGAAGGGCGTGATCGCCTCGGCGCTGAAGATCGTCGGCTTTGGCAAGGGCGACGACCGCAAGCGGCAGGAGCGCGCGATGAATACCCTGATCGGCCGCCTCAACCTGGCCATCGGGCAAACCACGGTGCATTTGCTGGCGCTGCACAGGCTCGATCCGAGCGAGGCGCCAAAGATCAATGCACGCGTCAGCAAGAATTTCGTGGTCAGGGCGCCGGTGGAAAAGGCGCAGGCGGCGCTGCTGGGGGCCATCGTGTCCGGCGCGGCCACGGGGCTTTCGGCCGACCTGGCGGCGGGCGGGCTGACGCTGGGCACGGGCGCACTGCTGGGCGGCGTGATCGGCGCGCTGGCTTTCTCGGGCGCGGCCTGGGGCTTCAATGTGGGCACGGACCGCAAGGTGCCGAGCATTACCTTGTCGGACGAATTCCTGCGCACGCTGCTGGTCTCCAGCGTGCTGCGCTACCTGGCCGTGGCCCACTTCGGGCGCGGGCGCGGCAACTTCGTGGAGAGCGAAGCGCCGCCTTTCTGGCAGGAGGAGGTGGAAGCCGCCGTGGCGGCGCGCGATGGCGAAGTGGCGGCCCTGTGGCGCCAGCTGCGCGACCTGGAGGAACCGGACCTGGCTCCCGCCAGCGCCATCGTCACCGCTATCACGAGCGAGGTGCTGGAGAAGCTGTACCGGCAGGATCAGGCAATCCTTCACTAGTTTTAGTCTACCGCCTGCGGCGGCTGCGCTCCTAAGATGGACGCATGAAAACTCTCGACCAGATCTATATCAACGGCGAATTCGTGACTCCTCACGGCAGCGAATTCATGGAATTTGCCAACCCCTCTACTGGCGCAGTGCTGGTCCGTACCCGTCTTGCCGACGAAACGGACGCCCGTCGCGCCATTGCCGCCGCGAAGACGGCTTACCCTGCGTTTTCCCGCACCACGCGCGAGGAACGCATGGACATGCTGCAGCGCCTGCACGACGTCGTGCGTGAAGGCGAGCAGGAATTGATCGACACCATGCTGGACGAATATGGCGGCCCGCTTGCCAGCACGGCCGCCACGGCACGCCGCGCTTCCTCGACCTTCCTCACGGTGAAGAAGGTGTTGGCGGACTACGATTTCGAGCGCCAGGCCGGCATTGCGCGCGTGCGCATGGTGCCGTTGGGCGTAGTTGGCCTGATCACGCCCTGGAATGCCAACTATGGCTTCATCACCGGCAAGCTGGCGATGGCGATCGCATCCGGCAGCACGGCCGTCATCAAGCCGAGCGAAATGAGCGCGCTGCAGACGGACGTGCTCACGCGCCTGCTGCACAAGGCAGGCCTGCCGGCAGGCGTGTTCAATATCGTTACCGGCCGGGGCGACACGGTGGGTGCGGAAATCACGCGCCATCCGGACGTGGCCAAGATTTCGTTCACGGGTTCGACCGCGGTCGGCAAGGCGATCGCACGCGGCGCGGTGGACACGATGAAGCGCGTGACGCTGGAGCTGGGCGGCAAGTCGCCCACCATCCTGCTTGATGACGCCGACTTCGCAATGGCGATGCCTCTGGCTGTCACCGCCGCGACCTTCAACAGCGGGCAGGCCTGCCTGGCGGGCACACGCCTGCTGGTGCCGGAGCAGCGGCTGGAGGAAGCCAAACGCCTGGCCGCGGCCGAGATGGCGAAACTGCAGGTTGGCGATCCGCGCGATCCGTCCACGCGCATCGGGCCGATGGTCAGCCACAGGCAGTGGGAGCGCGTGCAAGGCTATATCCGCAAGGGTCTGGAGGAGGGCGCGGAACTGCTGGTGGGCGGTGAGGGCAAGCCGGCCGGGCTGGAAGCGGGCAACTTCGTGCGGCCCACGCTGTTCGCCGGCGTGCGCAACGACATGGCGATCGCACGGGAAGAGATCTTCGGTCCGGTGCTGTCCATCATCAGCTACCGCACGGAAGAAGAAGCCATCGGGATTGCCAACGATACGGATTACGGCCTGCATGCCTATGTGTTCTCGGGCGATGTGGCGCGCGCCAATCGCGTGGCCTCGCAGATCGTGGCGGGGCGTGTGTTCATCAATGGGCTGTATGATGAACCCCTGGCGCCATTCGGCGGTTTCAGGCAATCCGGCCTGGGACGCGAATTCGGCGTCCACGGACTGGAAGCCTATCTCGAACCGAAGGCCCTGATGGGGTATGACAACGCACTCTGAACAACTGGCGTCGCTGCGCGCGGCGGTGGCGGCGCGCTTTGAAGGCGGGTCGCAGGACCGGCGTGATATCGTCACCGCGATTCCGTGGCTGACGCTGATCCGCATCCCCGCGCCCACGCCTGCGGGGCGGGGCATGCTGCAGCCGTCGCTTTGCCTGCTGCTGCAGGGCGCCAAGCAGATGCTGGTGGGCGCGGACGTGCTGGAATATGGCCCCGGCGATTATGTGCTAACCGCCGTTGAAATGCCGGTGGCGGGGCAGGTGACGGCGGCGACGCCGGAGGCCCCGTACTTCGGCATGCGCATCGATTTCGATCCGCGCGAGGTGGCGTCGTTCATTCTCGACATGGGGATCGCGGCGCCGGCTGTGGCGGCGGAGGGACAGGCGGCGACGTATGTCGAGCATGCAGATGGGGCGCTGCTGGACGTTTTCGCGCGGCTGCTGGCGCTGCTGGATCGTCCGCGCGACGCGGCGGTCCTGTCACGGCTGCTGAAGCAGGAGATGTTCTATCACCTGCTGATGGCGCCGGGCGGCGCGGCGCTGAACCTGGCCGTGCGCGGCGGCGGCAAGGAGAAGGCGATCGGCGAGGCGATCATGTGGATACGCGAGCATTTCGACCAGCCGCTGCGCATCGAGGCGCTGGCCAAGGCGGTGCGCATGAGCAGCTCGGTGCTGCACCGGCGCTTCAAGGCGATGACGGTGATGAGCCCCTTGCAGTACCAGAAGCATGTGCGCCTGCTGGAGGCGCGCAAGCTGCTGATGGCCGGCGGGGTGGAGGCGGCGACCGTGGCCTATCAGGTCGGGTATGAGAGCCCGTCGCAGTTCAGCCGGGAGTATCGCAGGTCGTTTGGGGCGTCGCCGTTGCAGGATGCCCAGCAGTTGCGGCAAGTTCACGCCGAGCCGTGACACGCGCACGGCGAATCGTTTGGATCCGCCGTGTTCCGCCCGCAGCTCACATCACGCCGCGAAACCGCCGTCGATATTGAGGCTGGCGCCGGTGACGTAAGCTGCTTCCGGCGAAGCGAGATACGCGACCATGCCTGCGATCTCCTCCGGCGTGCCGTGACGCTTGATCGCCATCAGTCCATGCTGCGACGTTGCGAACTCGCTGGATGCCGGGTTCATGTCCGTATTCACAGGCCCTGGCTGCACATTGTTCACGGTGATACCGCGCGGCGCCAGGTCGCGCGACATGCCCTGCACCAGCCCTTTCAGCGCCGACTTGCTCATCGCGTACACCGCGCCGCCCGCGAAGGGCATGCGGTCCGCATTGGTGCTGCCGATATTGATCACGCGGCCGCCTTCTTTCATGTGCGCCAGGGCTGCCTTGGTGGCGGCGAACACGGCGCGCACGTTCACGTTCAGGGTCAGGTCGAAGTCTTCCATCGAGAATTCCGACACATCGCCCAGGCGCAGCACGCCGGCGTTGTTGACCAGGATGTCCACGCCGCCGAATTGTTTGGCCACGCTGTCGATCGCGGACTGCACGGCTGCCACGTCGGCTGCGTCGGCGCGCAGGGCGATGGCGCGGCCGCCGGCGGCGTTGATTTCGCTGGCCAGCGCGTCGGCCACGTCGCCCGAGCTTTGGTAGGTGAAGGCGACGGTGGCGCCTTCAGCAGCCAGGCGGCGAACGGTAGCAGCGCCAATGCCGCGGGAGCCACCGGTAACGAAAGCGATTTTTCCTTGCAGTTTCATGATGATTTCCTTAGTGGGTAGTCGATGGATTCAGTATGGTCGTCAAATTAAGATTAAACTAGCTGGTAATCGCGACAATCAATTTCAACTGTTGGTATCAAATGGAGCCACTCAACTATCTGGAATCCTTCCTGCAGAGTGCCGAAGGCGGAGGTTTTTCCGAGGCTGCCCGGCGCCTGGGACTGACCCCGGCCGCCGTCAGCAAGAACGTGGCGCGGCTGGAGGCAAGGCTGGGCGTGCGCCTGTTCCAGCGTAGCACGCGCAGTCTCAAGCTGACAGAGGCGGGTGAGCGGCTGCTGGCGCAGACGCGCGGGCCGCTCGCCGAACTGCAGGGCGCACTGGCCGGCGCAACAGGCGATGCGGACAAGCCATCCGGCGTGCTCAAGGTGGGCATGGCGCACGCGGTCGGGCGGCTTTATCTCGTGCCGCTGCTGGCCGAATTCCTGCGTCGTTATCCCGACGTGCAGCCGGACTGGCGCTTCGATAACCGCCCCGTGGACCTGATCGGCGAAGGCTTCGACGTGGCCATCGGCGGCGGCATCGAGCTGGCGCCAGGGATGGTGGCGCGCGAGCTGGGGCGCCCGCGCATCCTCGTCTGCGCGTCGCCCGCTTACATGGCCGGCCGGCCCATGCCGCGGCGGCCGGAGGATCTGGCCCGCATGGAAGGCTTCTCGCGCCGTTCGGCGGAGACGGGACGCTTGCGCGGATACGTGCTGCGCAATGGGGCAGGGCAGGAAGCCACGGCTGAATTCAAGGTGATCGCCACCTTCGACGATCCGGAAGCGATGGCGCAGGCGGTGAAGCTGGGCCTGGGTGTGGCGCTGCTGCCCGGCCCGCACGCGGCGCCGCTGCTGGAAAGCGGGGAGCTGGTGCGGCTGCTGCCGGACTGGCACGCCGAAGTCAGTCCGCTGTCGATCTACTATTCGAGCAAGAAGGGTTTGCCCGCCAAAACGCGGGTCTTCGTGGATTTCATCATTGAACAGTTCAAGGCCACCGGATTTGCGGCACGCCTCGACAGGCTTTGACGCCTCAATGTATGATGGGCGCTCTTTCCTAAGCGATAGAGGGGTGCCCATGTCAGCCGAAGCAAAGAAGTATCGCCTGGTAACTCGCAGCGATTTTGATGGTCTGGTCTGCGCGGTGCTGCTCAAGCACCTGAACATGATCGACGACATCCTGTTTGTGCACCCGAAGGATATGCAGGACGGGAAAATCGCGATCACCGGCCGCGATATTACGACCAACCTGCCTTACGTCGCAGGCGCCCACCTGGCCTTCGACCACCACCTGTCCGAAACCCTGCGCAATACCGGCGACCGGCAGAACCACGTGCTCGACCCGCAGGCGCCGTCCGCGGCCCGCGTGGTCTATGAATACTTCGGCGGCGGCAAGGCTTTCCCGTCGGCCTGGCACGACATGATGCGCGCCGTGGACAAGGGCGATTCAGCCCAGTTCAGCGAAGAGGAGATCCTGCATCCGAAGGGCTGGGACTTGCTGAACTTCCTGAAGGACGCGCGCACCGGCCTGGGGCGCTTCCGCGAATTCCGCATCTCGAACTACAACCTGATGATGGACCTGATCGAATACTGCCGCGATCACTCCATCGACCAGATCATGGCGCTGCCCGATGTGAAGGAGCGGAGCGATCTTTATTTTGACCACGCGGAAAAGTGCAAGGACCAGATCCGCCGCTGCTCGACCGTCCACAAGAATCTCGTTGTGCTGGATTTGCGCAAGGAGGAGGTGATTTATGCGGGCAACCGCTTCATCATCTATGCGCTGTTCCCGGAGACGAATATCTCGATCCACGTGCTGTGGGGGCTGAAGAATCAGAACACGGTGTTTGCGGTCGGGAAGTCGATTGTGAACCGGTCTTCCAGGACCAATATCGGGGCGCTGATGCTGGAGTACGGCGGCGGCGGCCACGCCAATGCGGGGACCTGCCAGGTGGATAATGAGATTGCGGAGGATGTTCTGGGGGCGCTGATTACGCGGATTACGAACGAGGGGTAGGAACGCGTTTTCGGCGACGCACGCACGGCGGATCAATGATCCGCCCTACGCGCCTCGTATGATCGTCGAAATACAGCACGGCGTAGGGCGGATCATTGATCCGCCGTCTGTGCGCTGGGTTAGAACTCTTTCTCGGGCATGGCGATGG
>DASWYX010000007.1:0-15611 GCA_036404755.1 Pseudoduganella sp. | reverse complement strand
GGCGACTGAAGGCGAGGAGGACGCGGCGCGGGAGAGCGACGCGGAAGCGGGAGCGGGGCGGCGGGGGCCGCCGAGCGAGCCGCCGGTATGGGTGCGGGCGGCGCGGCGCTGGCTGTTTGAGGGCAACCTGGTTGCCAAGATTGGGCTGCTGGTGCTCTTTATCGGCGTCAGCTTCCTGCTGAAATACGCCGCCGCGCGCGTCACGGTGCCGATCGAGCTGCGGCTGGCCGGCATCGTGCTCGTCGACCTGGCCGCGCTGGCGTGGGCCTGGCGCATACGCGACAGCAGCAAGTCGGTCAGCCTGCCGCTGCAAGGCACGTGCATGGCCGTGCTGATGCTGGTGACGTTCGGCGCGTTCCGCCTGTACCACCTGATCCCCGGCAGCATGGCCTTTGCCCTGCTGTTCCTGCTGACGCTGGGCACCTGTCTGCTGGCCGTGCTGCAGAACGCGCAATGGCTGGCGATCTTCGGCATCGTCGGCGGCTTCGCGGCGCCGATCCTGGCCTCGACCGGCGGCGGCAGCCATATCGCCCTGTTCAGCTATTACGCGTTGCTGAATGCCGGCGTGCTGGCGATTGCGCTGAAGCGCTCGTGGCGCGCGCTGAACCTGCTCGGCTTCGCGTTCACCTTCGCCATCGGCACCGCTTGGGGCGTGCTGCGCTACGAGCCGGCGGATTACCTGTCGGTGCAAGCCTTCCTGGCCCTGTTCTTCCTCTACTACGTCGGCATCGCCGTCGCCTATGCGCGCCTGCAGGCGCCGAAGCTGAGGAGCTATGTCGACGGCACCCTGGTATTCGGCACGCCGATGCTGGCGGCCAGCCTGCAATTCCCGCTGGTGAAGGACATGGCTTTCGGCATGGCCTATTCCGCCCTGGTGCTCGCCCTGTTCTACGCCACGCTGGCAATGACGCTCGCGCGCCGCCGCGCCGTCTACGGCATGCTGGTCGACGCCTTCATAGCGCTGGCCGTGGTATTCGGCACGCTCGCCATCCCGTTTGCGCTCGATGGCCGCTGGACGTCCGCCGCCTGGGCGCTGGAAGGTGCGGGCATCGTGTGGATCGGACTGCGCCAGCGCCAGCCGCTGGCCTGGGGCTTCGGCCTGCTGGTGCAGCTGGGCGCGTGGGCGAGCTTCATCGGCAGCGTGTCCGGCATCGACCAGCAGACCGCGCTGCACTCTAATCTGTGGCTCGGCTTCCTGCTGCTGGCGATCAGCGCCTTCCTGATGGCCACGCGCTTCCACGCCCAGCATGACGAAGCGTCGCCGCTGCTGAAAGGACTGGCGGCCGTGTTCCTGGCCGGCGCTGCCGTGTGGCTCGTCGGCGGCGCATGGACGGAAATACTGCTGCGTACCCACGGCACCGCGCAGGCCAACCTGCTGGTCGCCAGCGCACTGGTTGCCGCCGCGCTGCTGGGCCTTATCGCGCAGCGCATGGCGTGGGCGCTGGCACGCGGACTGGCTTTGGCGGCGCAGTGGCTGGCCGGCGCCGCCCTGCTCTTCCTGATGGTGCTGCAAGCGGAGCTGGCGCCCGTGTCCACCGACCTGTTCGCGACGCCCTTCCTCGGCGGCCTGATGATACTTGTCGCCGGCGGCTTCACCGCGTGGGCGCTGATGCGGCATGGCGGCGACGCACTGCGCACCCCCGCGCTGGTGGCGCTGGCCTGGTCGGGCGCATGGTGGCTGCTGATGGTGGCGCCGACGCTGTCCAACTGGGCGCTGGCGCACTACGAGGGAAGCGACAACCTGCGCCCCGACCTGCAGTGGCCAGCCTACTGCCTGCTGATCGCCCTGACCACGCCGCTGTGGATGACGATGGCGCGCCGTCTCACATGGCCCTCGCTGGGCTGGGCCGCGCTGCCGGCATGGGCCCTGTTTGCGCTGTCGACGGTAGGCATGCTGATCGAGCTTTACTTCGACAGCATGCCAGGACGCGAATTCTGGACCGCGTTTGCCGCACTGTGGCTGCTGTCCGAATGGCTGATGCACAGCTGGCCGCAGCAAGGCTGGACCATCGCACCGCGCGCACTGCGCGTGCTGCACACGCTGCGTTCAGCCGGACCGTGGCTGATGATCTGGCCGGTGGCTTCCTATTGGGTCAGCGTCGCGCTTGAGGGCAGCCATGCCGATCCGGCCTGGTCGCGTTTCCTGCCGGCCTGGCTGATGATGGGCGTGCTGGCGTGGACCATGCGCCGCGTGCGGGCCGACGCCTGGCCGGTGCGGCCGGTGGCGAACTGGTATCGAACCGTGCTGCTGCCGCTTGGCTGTGCGTGGTCGCTGCTGCTGGTGGCAGTGTGGAACCTGTCGCAGGATGGCGCCATGGCGCCGCTGCCTTACATCCCGCTGGCCAATCCGCTGGACCTGACCAGCATCTTCGCCATGCTGCTGGCGATCGCCGCCTACCGCCTGCTCGAGGACAGGCTGGCCGGCCGGCGTCCGCAACTGCTCGTTGTGGCAGCGCTGGCCGGCTACGCATGGTTCAACCTCGCCCTGCTGCGCACCGTCTCGCACTATCTCGACGTGCCCTATACTTTCGACGCCATGTTTGCCTCGCAGTTCGTGCAGGCGATGCTGTCGCTGGTATGGAGCGTGACGGCGCTGGTGCTCATGCGCAACGCGGCGCGCAAGCAGGTGCGCGCGCTGTGGATGGCGGGCGCCATGCTGCTTGCTGTCGTTCTCGCCAAGCTGTTCCTGGTGGACCTGTCCAACGTGGGCGGCGTTGAGCGCATCGTTTCCTTCCTCGGCGTGGGTGCGCTGATGGTCGGCATCGGCTATCTGGCGCCGTATCCGGCAGACCGCGGCGGACCGTCGCAGAAGGAGGCCGCATGAGCGCCCTGATCCTCGCGGCCGCGCTGGCGGCGGCCAGCGACACGCCGCTGGACTACAGCCATGTGATTCCGCTGACCGTCAGCGGGAAGCAGAGCGTGGTGCAGTTGCAGGTTCCACGCGCCGTGTATCTGAATGCCTATTCGTCCGACCTGCGCGACTTGCGCGTGTTCGATGCGCGCGGCGTGGTCCAGCCCTTCGCTTTGCGCCAGCCGGAAGCTGCCATGCAGACCAGCCACCGCAGCCTGGCCGTGCGCGTGTTCCCGCTGATGGCCGACAGCGCCGACGGCGAGCTGGCGGGGCTGGAAGTCAGTACCGGCAGCGATGGCCGCGTGCTGTCGGTGCGGCTGCCGGCGACAAAGGACGCCGCGCGACCGCGCCAGCAACTGGCTGCGCTGGTGCTGGACTTGCGCCAGAACGGCGAGCCCGATGCCGAGACGCCGCTGATCGATGCGCTGCGCTTCCAGCTGCCTGCAGGGCGCAGCACTTACACCGGCCAGGTGTGGCTGGAGTCCAGCAACGATCTGAAAAGCTGGGAAGCCGTGGGCATGGCGGAGCTGAGCTGGCTGGCCAACGCCAGCGATGAAACGCTCGCCAACGACAGGCTGGAGTTCGCGCCACGCCGCATGCGCTACGCCCGCCTGCGCTGGCGCGGCGGCGAGCCGGTGCAGTTCGCGTCCATCACGGCCGAAGTGCCGGTGCAGTCGGAAGCGCCGGCCACCGCCGAATCGCTGCTGCTGCCGGCGCAGCCTGGCCGCGAAGCGCGGGATCTTCAGTACACCAAGCCGCCGGGCGTTCCCGCAACGCGCGCCGGACTGCAATTGGACGGCGGCGCCGTGGTGCTGCCGGCCACGCTGGGCCGCTACCGCGAGCAGGCGCGCAAGGGCCGCAGCTGGTTCGAACCGGTCCTGCGCACCACCTTCTATCGCCTGGAGCGCGACGGCAAGCCTTACGAGTCGGCGGCTATTTTCGTGCCGCCCTATCTGGGCGGGCGCTGGGTGCTGCGCTTCGATCAGCCGCCCGCCATCAGCCCTGCGCTGCGCGTCAGCTGGCAGCCCGCCACGCTGGTCTTCCTGGCCGGCGGCACGCCGCCCTACTCGCTCGCCGTTGGGCGGGACAAGGCAATTTCCGCCGAGCGCCCCATGCGCGACGTGGCGCCCGGCTTTACCGCGGCCGAATTGCGGGCGCTGGAACAGGCCCGCCCTGGCGCCGCGCAGTTACAGGGCGACGTCCTCGCCGCTGCTGCGAAGCGCGCGGATGCCGATGCCGCCAGCGCCACGCGTCGGCTGGTCCTGCTGTGGGGCGTGCTGCTGCTGGGCGTAGCCGTCGTCGCGGCGATGGTGTGGCGCCTGCTGCGCCAGGCGGGAAGCAAGGCCTGAGCGCCAGGCTCAGGGCGTGTGCAGTTCCATCGTCGCCTTCGGGAAGTCGCCGGCGACGGCGATGGGGATGATGCGCAGAGATTTTTCGATTGCTTCCTCGATCAGCAGCTGCTCTTCGCGGCGGGGACGGTGCAGCACGAAGTCGGCGACGGGCTGCTGCAGGTTCAACGTGCGCGGGTGGCCGATGCCGATGCGCAGGCGCCAGTAGTCCTGGGTGCCGAGGGCGGAGGTGATGTCCTTGAGGCCATTGTGGCCGCCGGAGGAACCACCCTTTTTCAGCTTGGCGGAACCGGGCGGCAGATCGAGTTCATCATGCACCACCAGCACTTCGTCCGGCTGGATCTTGTAGAAGCGCGCGATGGCGCCGACCGACTGGCCGGAGCGGTTCATATAGGTTTGCGGTTCGATCAGCCAGACCTGGTTGCCGCCGATGACAGTCTTGGCCACCAGCGCGTTGAAGCCGGACTCGCGCTGCAGGCGCGCGTTGGGCAGCGAGTTGGCCAGGTTGTCCACCAGCCAGAAGCCGGCGTTGTGACGGGTTTGTTCGTAGTCGGGACCGGGGTTGCCGAGACCGACGATCAGGCGGATGGGCATGGCTATGCTAACGCTTGGCAAAAGCGCAGATTATACCCGGGCCGCCTGCTGCGTCAGGGTTTGCCGGGCATGGCGTCGGTATTCCAGGTGTCGCGCCAGTAGAGCCACTTGCCGTTGACCTTTTTGCTCACCGAGAGGTACTTGCCGGTGGCGACGCTCTTGCCATCCTTGTCCTTGACGGTGAAGGTGCCGGAGGCCCAGCCCAGGTTGCCGCTGGCGCCGCCATCGGGCTTGTCGCCAAAGCTCATACTCACGCCGGCCTTGGAAGTTTCAGCGATGTCCTTGATGAAGAATTCCTTGATCGCTGCGCGGCCCTTGACGGCCGGGTGGTTGGCGGGCAGCAGCACGGCCTGCTCGTCATATAGTTTCGAGACGGCATCCGCATCGCCGGCGCTGTAGGCCTTGAGCCAGGCCTGGTCGACGGCATGGATCGCCGTCACTTCGGCATTCTTGTCGGCGGCCCAGGCCGGGGCGGAGATGAAAGCAAGTGCTGCAATCCAGACGTGTGTGCGCATGTCATGCCTCCCTTGTCGAGCGTTCAGCATACCACCGGTCGCCGGGTTTGCGGAGGTAGTGGTCGATCACGTAGCCCCACGGGATGACGAAGGGAATGAGGATGACCAGCGAGCAGTCGAACGCGGTTTGCGCCGTGCGGGCATCCATCGTGCCGTTCAGCCACTGCGGCAGGGCCACGTTCAGCAGCCAGATGGTTTTCCACGTCAGCTCCCAGAACAGGATGGGCAGCATCTGCAGCGGATAGCGCAGGCCAAGCAGCGCCGCCAGCGAGAAGGCGGCCAGCATGCTGGAGATCACGCTCTGGTTGAGGTCGTGCATGGCGCGGCCGCTCAGCACGCCCGGCCAAATGACGGCGCCCAGACCCAGCACGATCAGCAGGTACATCGCCCGCAACAGGTACAGGCGCCACAGCGGTAAGGTATTCATGTCCGGCCTCCCTTCATTCGACTTGCTTCAGAAGTTTTTCGACGGCTGCGAGGCGCGTGGCCGTTTCGGCGGACGTGGCGCGCAGCGCGGTCAGCGTGGCGAGCATGTCCGCCTGCTGCGCCGTGGCCTGGGCGGCGAGCTGGCGGTAGGCTTCGTTGGCCCGCGCCTGCTGGATGGCCGCGTAATACTTCATGCCGAAGATGATCAGCGCCGTGACGAAGGGAAAGCTGAGCGTCACCAGATAGATATGTTCAGACATTGCTATTCCTCTTTGCTCAGGGTTTGCGCCGCCGCCGCGATGGTGGACGGTGTCAGTTCCAGCCCGAAGGGGCCGACTTCGAAGTAATTCAGCGCCTTGCCGTCCTGCGACAGCTCCAGCCGGCTGGTGACCAGGCCCGCCTCTTCCAGCTTCTGCAGGTGCAGGTGCAGCAGCGGGCGGCTAATCCCCAGTTCGCGGGCGAGCTGGCTGACATAATTGCGTCCGCCGTTGGCGAGGGACGCAATGATGCGCAGGCGGTGCGGATTGGCGAGCGCGGCCAGTTGGGCCAGCAGCAGGTCGCCATCGCTACGGTTTGTTTTTTCTCTCACATGTAAAAAATAGCTTACAGGTGTCAGCTTTTCAAGGCCGACTGACGAAAAAATGCGGCATCGCGCCGCACGCGCCCTCCGCCGCGCCCCCCCTGCATCGCGCCCCCTTCCGTCGCGCTTCCCCTTGCGTCGCTGCCCTGCGTTGCCATCCTTCGCCAGCGCCGCCCCCCCTCCGCCTGCATCGCATCGGCTCCGCCCTGCAACGCATCTCCTCCGTCCGGCGCGCGCACAGGGAGGTGTTCTAAATTTCTCGGTTTTTACTAAAACGCGCTATCTCGTACTACTTCGCGCTGGTCGCCACTATTTCGACCGAGTTTTCACTAATCAGCTCACTAATTTGCGCTAAAAGCCCCTAACGAACACAAATCACAAGCATTTAGTATCGATTCGCGTTCCGAAGTGCAATTTTAGTAAGGGATATCGCGTTTTAGCAGGCTTTAGAGCGAAGTAGTACTGCTTAGTAAAAACGCATTTTCGGAGACCCATCCTGTCTACGCTCCACCAACCGACGGCCCAGGCGGGCGCGCAGCCGGCCGCAGCCTCCGGCGCGAGCTACCAATGGAAGCAAGTCTTCCTTCTCGACGGCACGCGGTTGCGTGCCAACTTCAGCGGGCACAAATTTCGCCCAGCAAGCGGGTGGCGAGATCAAATATGGCGAGCAGGCGGTGTCGCGCTCGCGCTTTGGCAGCTTCCGGGCGTGGTAAGCGCAACGCGTGGAAGGCCGTCTGGCTCTCCCTGCCCGGCAGTGAGGAATGGCTTGCCGATGTTTGCCGATCGGCGCGGCGAGCGGCGATAGCGCGCTTGATTGGCGCTGGGAGAAATGGCCGCTGCAGACGCCTGGCGAACAACGGCCTTCCCGGGAGTCCGTAACGGACAAAAAAAACCCCGCCGGAGCGGGGCTTTTTCCTTGGCTTGCGCCAGCAGAGATTACTTCTTCTCTTCTTCAGCGGCAGCAGCAGCTTCAGCGGCAACGTGGCCAGCCGGGATGGAGGCGGTGGCGATGGTTGCGTCGGAACCGTGGGTCACAACGGTCACGCCCTTCGGCAGGGTCAGGTCGGAAGCGTGGATCGACTGGCCTACGTCCATCTTGGACAGGTCAACAACCAGGAACTCTGGCAGGTCGGCCGGCAGGCAGGAGATTTCGATCTCGTTGGCGACGTGGCTGATGGTTGCAGCGTGCAGCTTCACGGCCGGGGAAACTTCGGCGTTTTCGAAGTGCAGGGCCACTTTCACGTGCACAGGCTTGTTGGCGTCGACGCGCTGGAAGTCAGCGTGCAGAACCAGTTGCTTGTATGCGTGCATCTGGAAGTCGCGCAGCAGAACTTTTTCTACTTTGCCTTCGATTTCCATGTCCAGGATGGACGAGTGGAAAGCTTCTTTCTTCAGCGCGTGGAACAGTGCGTTGTGGTCCAGGGCGATGGTCACCGGTGCTTCGGTGCCGCCGTAGATGATGCCAGGGGTCTGGCCGGAATTACGCAGGCGGCGGCTCGCACCCGTGCCCTGCAGATCACGTTTGAATGCTACAACTTTCATGGAAAGCTCCAAATAAAAAGACAAGGCATGTGCCTTGCCGGGTAATTGAGACGCCCCGCGACCAGGGCATCTCACGCAAACGGCCGCGGTTTCCCGCGGCCGCCAAAATCTTAGTCGACGAACAGGGAGATCACGGAATCGCCCTTGATGATGCGCTTGAAGGTCTCTGCCAGCAGCGGTGCGCAGGTCAGTTGACGGATCTTGCCGCAGGCCTTGGCTGCTTCGGACAGCGGGATGGTGTCGGTCACCACCAGCTCGTCCAGCGAAGAGCCGGTAATGCGCTCGATCGCCGGGCCGGACAGCACGGCGTGCGTGCAGTACGCGGTCACTTTCTTGGCGCCGCGCTCTTTCAGCACTTCAGCGGCCTTGACCAGGGTACCGGCGGTATCCACCATGTCGTCCATGATCACGCAGTTGCGGCCTTCCACGTCACCGATGATGTTCATCACTTCGGACACGTTGGCTTTTGGACGGCGCTTGTCGATAATGGCCAGGTCACAGTTCAGGCGCTTGGCCAGCGCACGGGCGCGCACCACGCCGCCGACGTCCGGGGACACCACCAGCAGGTTTTCGTTGTCCTTCTTCTGCAGGTCGCCCAGCAGGATTGGCGAAGCGTAAATATTGTCAACCGGGATATCGAAGAAACCCTGGATCTGGTCAGCGTGCAGATCCATGATCAGCACACGTTCAACGCCGGCGCCTTCCAGCATATTGGCCACGACCTTGGCCGAAATTGCCACGCGGGCGGAACGCGGACGGCGGTCCTGGCGGGCATAGCCGAAGTAAGGAATTGCAGCGGTGATACGGCCAGCGGACGCACGTTTCAGGGCATCGACCATCAGGATGAGTTCCATCAGGCTGTCATTGGTCGGCGCACAGGTCGATTGCAGAACGAACACGTCTTTACCGCGGACGTTTTCGTTGATTTCGACCATGACTTCGCCGTCCGAGAACTTCGATACGACTGCTTTGCCGAGAGGAATGCCGAGATTCTTTGCGACCCCTTCTGCCAAGGCAGGATTAGCGTTGCCGGTAAAAACCATCAGGTTTTCGTAAGCCATTGGGAGTCCCGAGAGATGAGTTTTGAAATCTTGAAGGTGCTCCGCGCTTGCAGGCGGGAGTCTTGTTTTTAACCCTGGCTGGAGACAAGCGCCTCGACAGATCCAGGGAAAACGGTGGCAGGGGAACAAGGATTCGAACCTTGGTATGCCGGAATCAAAATCCGGTGCCTTAACCAGCTTGGCGATTCCCCTACTCTTAACTGACTGCTTTCCGTCAGTAGGCCGACATTATAAGGCCTAATTCACGAAAAGCCAAATCTTTTTACGCTTCACAACTTTTCGATGATCGGGTGCCGTTTCAGCGCTTTCGCCTTCCAGCCAGTCCAGGCGGCAGGCACTCTGGCGAGCACTGCATCGGCCTGTTCTTCGCTGCGGACTGCGCAGAACACACATGCACCGGAGCCAGTCATCCTGGCGTCACCGTAAGCGTCCAGCCATTCTACCGCTTCTGCTACTTGCGGGAACAACCGGGTCGCTACCTGTTGCAAATCGTTCTTTCCAAACTGCCGCAGATCTTTACGATTTGCGTGGTAGCTGGAAAAGTCCGACATATTAACGGGCTGAGTATTCCTTGTCAAATGCTCGGAAGTAAAAATCTGTGGCGTTGGCACGTGCACGCCCGGCTCGATGACGACATACCAGCAATCGGGCGCATCCACGGCGCGCAGCGCCTCGCCCACCCCTTCGGCAAAGGCAGTCTCGCCGAAAATGAAGAAGGGGACATCGGCGCCCAGAGGGAGCGCGAGGTCCATCAGTTCCTGCTTCGACAGGCCGGCTTCCCACAGCTTGTTCAAGGCCATGAAGGTTGTCGCCGCGTCCGAGGAGCCGCCGCCAACGCCGCCGCCCATGGGCAGGACCTTGCGCAGCGTGATATCCACGCCGGGCGGCTGCACGCCGGTGCGCTGCTGCACGGCGGCCGCCAGCATGCGCGCGGCGCGGATCACGAGGTCGCTTTCTTCCGGCACGCCGGGCACGTCGTTCACGCGGCGGATCGCCTGGTCTGCGCGCAGCTCGAAGTCGAGGAAGTCGCAGCGGTCGATGATTTGAAAGACTGTTTGCAGCAAATGGTAGCCGTCCGCGCGGCGGCCGGTCACGTGCAGGAACAGGTTGAGCTTGGCCGGAGCCGGGCAATTCTTCAGGCTTTTCATTCTTGCTTATTTGGCACCTTATTCGGCATCGATGACGATGCGCAGGGACATTTCTTCAATCTGGCCGGTAGCGGAGCGTTCGGCGTCAATGCGCTTCGGCTTTGGCGGCGTGGCGCCCTCCTGCCAGGACACAAAGCTCAGGCGCCAGCCGTCGTTGGTGGTGACGGCGGCGTTGGCGGGGCTGGCGGTGAAGCGCTTGCCGTCGGCGGCGGTCGCCTGGCCTTGCAGCCAGTCGCGCAGGCCGGCCACGGGCAGCGACCAGCCGAGAATGCGCGCGCTCAGGGTGTCGATGTCGGGCGCACTGCGCGGCGGCTTGCCGCTTTCGGTCAGCACCGCTTCCTGCGGCGTGACGGCGATGGTGGCGATGGTGGAGCCGACCGGCGACAGCAGCGCCACATCGGTGCGCTGCGGCGTCTGCTTCCAGTCGAACTTGCCGGACATGGATTTCGGCTCGCCGTTCTGCGTGTACTTCACCGACAGCCGTCCGTGCAGCTCGACGGCGTCGGTGGCCGCGACGGCGCCGGGCGGGCGCGGCACACTCGTCGTGGCGCAACCGGCCAGCAGGAAGGCCGCAGCAACAGCGGCGATGCGAATGCGCGCGCCCATCAGATGCTGGCGTTCAGGCGCGCCAGCGTACTGCGCAGCGCATCGTTATTCGGATCCTTGGAGCGGGCTTCGCGCCACAGCTGCTGGGCGGCGGCCTTGTCGCCCTGCGCCCACAGCACTTCGCCCAGGTGGACGGCAATTTCCGGATCGCTGCGCAGCGTGTACGCCTGGCGCAGCATCTGTTCCGCTTCCTTCAGCTGGCCCATGCGGAACTTGACCCAGCCCATGCTGTCCATGATGAAGGGATCGCCCGGCGCCATCGTCAGCGCCTTTTCGATCAGCTCATACGCTTCCTGCAGGCGAATATTGCGGTCGGCGAAGGAGTAGCCCAGCGCATTGTAGGCATGATGGTTTTCCGGCACGGACTCGATGACCTTGCGCAGCGCCGTTTCCATCGAATCGAGCTTGCCCAGTTTCTCGGCGGCCAGCGCATAGTCGTACATCAGGTCCGGGCTGTTCGGGAAGCGCAGCACGCCATCTTCCAGCGTGGAATAGGCTTCCTTGGAACGGCCCGCATCGCGCAGCAGCTGGCCCTTGGTCTGCAGGACCTGCACTTCCTCGGCCTGGTCCGTCGGCTGGATTTCCTTCAGCTGCGCAATGGCGCCGTCGACATCGCCCTTGCGCGAAGTGAGGTGGGCGCGTTTCAGGCGGGCCGCCAGCAGCATGCGCGGATCGTCGTTGTCGATGCGTTCCAGCCAGCTGATGGCGGCATCATAGTCGCCGCGCTCTTCGGCGATCTGCGACAGGATCATCAGCGCCTTGGACGGATCGCGGTCCGGGTCAGGGCTCTTATCCAGCACTTCCACGTAGCGCTTGAAGTAGTCCTCGGCGACCTTGGCGTTATTGCCCTGCATGGACATGATGCCCAGCGCGTACAGCGTGGCGGGATTGTCCGGCTGGGCCTTCAAGAGGATCTGGAACTGTTCGGTGGCCTTGTCGAATTTCTTTTGTTCGACCAGCAGGCGGGCGTAGGCGGAGCGTACTTCGCGCGCGTCCGGATACTTCTTCAGGAAGCCGGTAAACAGCGTGGCGGCGCCATCGAGGTCCTGCAGCACCTGGGCCATCGTCAGGGCCGCCAGTTCGGAATCGGGCTTGATGGCCAGCGCGCGCTTCGCTTCAGCCTGGGCGCGCTCCTTCTCTTCCGCGGCATACGCCCCCTGGGCCAGCACCAGGTGCGTTTCCAGCATTGCGTCGTAAGGCTTCAGCACGCGCTGCATCAGGGCAAAGGCGGCGGCCTTGTCCTTGGCGCGCAGCAGGAATTGCTGCATCTGGAACATCGCCAGGCCGCGCGTGGACGGCGGGGCCGCCTGCAGGCGCTGCGCAAACAGTTGCTCGGCCTCGCTCAGGTCGTCGCCCAGCACGGAGAAGCCGAGGAAGTATTGCGCCGCTTCGTCTGAATCCGGCGCCAGTTCGCGCCACAGGCGGATCGCGGCCAGCGCTTCGTTGCCCTGCTTGGCGGCCAGCGCCATCTCGGCGGAGCGCTTGGCCAGGCGCGGGTCACGCGTCTGCTGCGCCAGCACCATCATGCTGATATAGGCGCTTTGCCACTGGCCGCGCTTGAAGTCCAGTTCGGCCTTGGTCAGTTTGTAAAACAGGTCGCTTGTAAGCTCGACGGAGGGCAGCGGCTCCTCCTGCTTGGCGATGGTGGCGAGCGCGTCGCCTGGCGTGGGCGGCAAGGCGGCGATGTCCGGCGCCTGGGCGGGTTCCGGCGCCTGCTTCGGGACGACGGCGCAAGCGGACAGCAGGGCCGAGAGCGTTACAATGGCGAATGCGTTTTTCAATGGATGATCCTGCAAAGTCGGGCTCAGGTCTTGATTCTACGCCAACCCACAACTTGCGTTGCTTTGCAGGTGTAAGCAAATCCCAAAACATGCCTGAATTACCAGAAGTTGAAGTCACCCGGCGCGGTGTCGCGCCCCATATCGAAGGCCGTACCGTGCGTGAAGTCGTGCTGCGCCGCGACGGCCTGCGCTGGCCCTTCCCGGAGGATTTGCCGGCCGCGCTGGCGGGCAAGGCGGTGCTTGCGACCGGGCGCCGCGGCAAATATTTGCTGATACATTTCGAAACGGGCACGCTGATCATCCACCTCGGCATGTCCGGCCATCTGCGCGTGCTGCCAACCGATATCCCGCCGCAAAAACATGATCATTTCGACATGGTCGTCGAGGGCAAGAACGGCGCCGAGGTATTGCGCATGACCGATCCACGCCGCTTCGGCGCCGTGCTGTGGCACCCGCGCGAGGAAGGCGAACTGGACGAGCACCTGCTGCTGCGCGGCCTGGGCGTGGAGCCGCTGGGTCCCGAGTTCACCGGCAAGCTGCTGTGGGAACAGACGCGCACGCGCAGCGCCGCCATCAAGCAGGTATTGATGGCCGGCGATATCGTGGTCGGCGTGGGCAATATCTATTGTTCTGAAAGCCTCTTCCGCGCCGGGATCAACCCGAAAACGGCGGCCAACCGCATCAGTGCGGCACGCTACGATCGCCTGGCGCAGGCGATCCGCGACGTGCTGGCTGAGGCTATTGTGCAAGGAGGCAGCACTTTGCGTGACTTTATCAGCGTAAATGGACAATCCGGGTATTTCCAGCAGACATATTTCGTCTATGATCGTGCTGGTGTCCCGTGCCGGGTCTGCGGTGCCCCCGTGCGCCAGATCAAGCAGGGACAGCGTTCAACCTTCTATTGCGTAAACTGTCAAAAATAACAACGGGGTAAGTCTCATGATGGTCAGGGACCTGGAGCAGTACAGCGCGTGGCGCCAGAATGTGGTCGCCGCCCTGCAAAATTACCGCAACTGGGTGGTGGGGGCCGAGCTGGCCGACGCCGCCGCCGAGCAGCGCCTGGCGCGCACGCTGGCAAAGCTGGTGGATGATAAATTGTCCGTCGCTTTCGTCGCTGAATTCTCGCGCGGTAAATCGGAACTGATCAACGCCATCTTCTTCGCCGATTATGGCCAGCGCATCCTGCCGTCGGCCGCCGGCCGCACGACGATGTGCCCGACGGAGCTGATGTACGACCCGGCTTATCCGCCCTGCATCCGCCTGCTGCCGATCGAAACGCGGGCCGAGAACCTCTCCACCAGCGATTACCGCGACCAGGCGGCAGCGTGGACCATGCTGCCCCTGAACCTGGACCGGGCGGACGAGATGCACGATGTGTTCAAGCAGGTCAGCCTGACGCGCCATGTGAGCGTGGAGGAAGCCAAGCGCTATGGCCTGTACGACGAAAACGATCCGGACATGCCCGTTACGCTGGACGACAATGGCCTGGTCGAAATCTCGCTGTGGCGCCACGCCATCATCAACTTCCCGCACCCGCTGCTGAAACAGGGCCTGGTGATTCTCGATACGCCGGGCCTGAACGCGATCGGCACCGAGCCGGAACTGACGCTGAACCTGATTCCGCACGCGCACGCCGTGCTGTTCATCCTGGCCGCCGACACGGGCGTGACCAAGAGCGATATCGAAGTCTGGCGCAACCACATCGGCGGCGGCGCGGGTCGCATGGTGGTGCTCAACAAGATCGACTCGATGTGGGATGCGCTGCGCAGCGATGCAGAAGTCGAAAGCGAAATCGCGCGCCAGCAGGAACACGTGGCGCATATGCTGGGCCTCCCTGCGCGCCAGGTGTTCCCGGTGTCCGCGCAGAAGGCGCTGCTGGGCAAGATCACCAGCGACAAGGCCCTGCTGGAAAAGAGCCGCATGGAGCAGCTGGAAGGCGCGCTGTTCAACGAGCTGATTCCGGCCAAGAAGGACATCATCCGCAAGCGCCTGTCCGACGAGATGCAGGCCTTGAGCACGGCGCAGCATGCGATGCTGTCCACGCGCGTGCGCGGCATCGTGGAGCAGTTGCTGGAGCTGAAAGGCTTGCGCGGCAAGAACCAGAGCGTGATCTCGCACATGATGAAGCGCGTGGACGCGGAGAAGAAGGAATTCGACGAGAGCCTGTTCAAGCTGCAGGCGACGCGCGCGGTGTTCACGCGCCTGTCCACCGAGCTGTATTCCAGCCTGGGCATGGACGTGCTGCGCGACCATGTGCATACGGTGCGCGATGCGATGTCCAGCAGCCGCTTCTCGGCCGGCATGCGCGACGCGGTGCGCGTGTTCTTCGACCAGTTGCGCGCGGACTTCGAGGCCTCTGAAAAGAAGATCGTGGAAATCCGCGAGATGATGGAAGGGATGTACCGCAAGTTCTCCGGCGAGCATGGCTTGCAGCTGAACATGCCGATGCCTTTCTCGCTGGCCCGGTATGTCGACGAGATCGCGGCAACGGAGGAGGTTTATCACAAGCAGTTCGGCACCGCCGCACTGATGACGACCACGCGCGTGGTGCTGATGGAGCGCTTCTTCGATTCCATCGCTTCGTCCGTCAAGCGCTGCTACAAGTCGGCCAATGCGGACGCGGAAGCCTGGCTGAAAGTGATCATGGCGCCGCTCGAGGCGCAGATCAAGCAGCACAAGGAACAGCTGAAGCACCGCCAGGCCTCGATCCAGCGCATCCACGACGCGACCGACACGCTGGAGCAGAAAATCGAAGCGTTCGAACGCATGCAGGAAGAACTGGAAGCGCAGAAGTCGCGCCTGGCCGAACTGGCCGGCGCCGTCAACATCGCCATCAACTCCGAACTCGTCGCCCTCCCCGCCGCCGCCTGACCCGCCGCTCGCGGCTCGCCGCGGCGCCGTCAACGACCCGCCGCGCGGCCGCCGCCAACGACGCAACACGGACCGCCGCGCCCCGGCCGCAAATTGGGCCGCGACGCAGACGCAACATCTGGGCCGCGACGCGGGGACAACTTGGCCGCGACTCGGGCGCAACATTTGGGCCGCTACGCGGGCGCAACATTTTGGGCCGCATCGCGGGCGCAACCTGGCCGCATGGCGGCCTGTAGGGCGGATCATTGATCCGCCGTATATGAACAGAGGAAAAACTTGCAGTACCA
>DASWYX010000006.1:0-6829 GCA_036404755.1 Pseudoduganella sp. | reverse complement strand
GCGGCAAGCTGCGCCCCCGCTACGACGCCAATATAGCGCTGCCGATTCGCAACCAGAAGTTGAAAGCGGATTCCTTCGCGGCGCGCATGGCCTTCCGCCGCCTGGCGCGCAAGCGGCCCACGCTGCTGATTCGGGGCGCATTGTCGGACCTGATCGAACCGGAACAGGCGGCCGCCATGCGCGCCGCCGCACCAAACATGCTTTACGCGGAAGTGCCCGGCGTGGGCCACGCGCCGATGCTCAGCGAGCCGGCCGCCCAGGATGCGCTGCGCGCCTTCCTCGCGCAGGTGGATTGAACTATAGTTGTGGCACAAAAAAACACAGACGGAGACTCCATGAAGAAACTGCTGCCCATCGTGCTGGCGCTCGCACCGCTGTTCGCCAGCGCACAAGACCTCAAGGTCGCCCTCATCGCCGGCAAGACCGGCATTCTCGAACCCTATGCGAAAGAGACCGAGACCGGTTTCATGATGGGCCTCGAATACCTCACCGGCGGCAAGATGGAAATCAATGGCCGCAAGCTGAAGGTCATCGTGAAGGATGATCAGAGCAAGCCGGACCTGGGGCGCGCCATGCTGGCCGAAGCCTATGGCGACGACAAGGTCGATATCGCTGTCGGCACTTCCTCCTCCGGCTCCGCCATCGCCATGCTGCCGGTGGCGGCCGAATACAAGAAGGTGCTGATCGTGGAACCGGCCGTGGCGGACGCGATCACCGCCGAGAAATGGAACCGCTATGTGTTCCGCACCGCACGCAGCTCGATGCAGGATGGCCTGGCTGCGGCAACCACGCTGAAGTCCGGCAGCATCGGTTTCCTGGCCCAGGACTACGCCTTCGGCAAGGACGCCATCAAGGCCGGCAAGGAAGCGCTGGCCGCCACCGGCAGCAAGGCCAAGGTGGTGGCCGAGGAATACGCGCCGCAGAACGCGACCGACTTTACCGCTCCCGCCCAGCGCCTGTTCGATGCGCTGAAGGACAAGCCCCAGCCGCGCGTGCTGGCCATCGTATGGGCCGGTCCCAATCCGCTGAACAAGATCGCGGACATGAAGCCCGAGCGCTACGGCATCAGTCTCGCCCCCGGCGGCAACATCCTGCCCGTACTGAAAACGTGGAAGGCTTACGCGGGCACGGAAGGCACGATCTATTACTACTATGACTTCCCGAAGAACAAGATGAACGACTGGCTGGTGGCTGAACACATGAAGCGCTTCAAGGCCCCGCCGGACATGTTCACTGCCGGCGGCTTTACCGCCGCCAGCGCCGTCGTCAGCGCGCTGCAGAAGGCCGGCGGCGGCAACACGGACAAGCTGATCGCCACAATGGAAGGCATGGAATTCGATACGCCGAAGGGCAAGATGAGCTTCCGCAAAGAAGACCACCAGGCCATGCAGCCGATGTACCACTTCCGCATCAAGAAGGACCAGAAGAACGAATGGGACCTGCTGGAACTGGTGCGCGAGATCCCGGCTTCCGAGCTGCCCCTGCCCGTCAAGAACAAGCGCTGAACGATGGCGCTTCAGCATCCCCTGCTCGCCACGCGCGGGTTGACGATCCGTTTCGGCGGGCATGTGGCGGTGGACGGTGTCAGCGCCGATTTCCATGCCGGCCAGCTGACCGTGATCGTCGGCCCGAATGGCGCGGGCAAGACCACGTATTTCAACCTGATGTCCGGCCAGTTGCCCGCGACCAGCGGCCAGGTGCTGCTGCGCGGCGAGGACATCACGCGCCACGGTCCGGCCCACCGCACCCAGGCCGGCATCGGCCGCGCCTTCCAGCTGACCAATCTGTTCCCCAACCTGAGCGTGCATGAGAATGTGCGCCTGGCCGTGCAGGCGCAAGCCCGCTCCGGCATGAAACTGTGGTCGGTCTGGTCCGCGCACCGCGCCCTGATCGAGCGCGCCGACCATTACCTGGAGCGCGTGAACCTCGCTGCGCGGCGCGACACGGCCGTCGCCGCCCTGCCCCATGGCGACAAGCGCAAGCTGGAAGTGGCCATCATGCTCGCGCTGGAGCCCGATGTGATGATGTTCGACGAACCCACGGCCGGCATGAGCGTGGACGAAGTGCCCGTGGTGCTGGACTTGATCCGCCAGGTGAAGGAGCAGCGCAACAAGGCCGTGCTATTGGTCGAACACAAGATGGATGTGGTGCGCTCGCTGGCCGACCGCATCATCGTGCTGCACAACGGCGCCCTGGTCGCGGATGGCGAACCGGCAGCGGTGATGTCCTCGGACATCGTGCAGGAAGCCTACCTTGGAAGCGCAAGCCATGACTGACGCACTGCTCAAGCTCGCCGGCGTGCATACGCATATCGGCGAATACCATATCCTGCAGGGCGTGGACCTTGCGGTGCCGCGCGGCGGCCTTACCGTCCTCCTCGGCCGCAACGGCGCCGGCAAGAGCACCACGCTGCGCACCATCATGGGCCTGTGGAAGCCCAGCCGCGGCAGCATCAGCTTCAAGGGCCGCGAGATCGGCGGCATGCCCACGCCCGCTATCGCGCAAGGCGGCATCGCCTACGTGCCGGAGTCAATGGCCGTGTTTTCGGCGCTGACGGTGCGCGAGAACCTCTACCTGGCGGCGCGCAGCGGCCCGATGGACACGGCCCGGCTGGAATGGATCTTCGGCTTCTTCCCCGCGCTGAAGAAGTTCTGGAACTACCCGGCGGGCAATCTGTCCGGCGGGCAGAAGCAGATGGTCGCGATCGCACGCGCCATCATCGAGCCGCGCGAACTGCTGCTGGTGGACGAGCCGACCAAGGGGCTGGCGCCCGCCATCGTCCAGAGCCTGGCCGACGCCTTCCGCCAGCTCAAGTACAGCAACACCACCGTGCTGCTGGTCGAGCAGAACTTCAACTTCGTGCGCCGCCTGGGCGACAGCGTGGCCGTGATGGACGACGGCCGCATCGTGCACGCCGGCGCGATGGCCGAACTGGCGGAGGACCGCTCCCTGCAGGAACGCCTGCTGGGACTGGCTCTCGACTCACACCAATAAGGAGCGTCCATGAGCGATACCACGCTGCCTGCGGTCCCGCGCGATATTGCGCCGATGCTGCTGGTGCCGGCCCTGATGCTGGCGACCCTGCCCTTTGTCGGCAGCATGCCGACCTGGGCCACGCTGACCGTGGCGGGCCTCGCGATGGGGATGATGATCTTCATCATGTCCAGCGGCCTGACGCTGGTCTTTGGCCTGATGGACGTGCTCAATTTCGGCCACGGTGCTTTCGTTTCCGTCGGCGCGTTTGCCGCCACGCTGGTGCTGGTGCCGATGCGCGGCTGGCTGGAAGCCGATTCGCTGGCCGCCAACCTGGGTGCGCTGGGGCTCGCCGTGCTGCTCGCGATGGTGGTGACGGCGGTGCTCGGATGGCTGTTCGAACGCCTGATCATCATGCCCGTCTATGGCCAGCACCTGAAGCAGATCCTGATCACGATGGGCGGCATGATCGTGGTCGAACAGCTGATCGGCGTGCTGTGGGGACCTGAGCATCTGCCCATGCCGCTGCCGTCGGCCTTGCGCGGCGCGGTGCTGATGGGCGACTTCGCGATCGAGAAGTACCGCCTGCTGGCCGTGGTAGTTGGCCTGGTCGTGTTCGTGGCGCTGCTGCTGGTGCTGAACCGGACCAAGATCGGCCTGCTGATCCGCGCCGGCGTCGAGAACGGCGAGATGGTGGAGGCACTGGGCTACCGCATCCGCCGCCTGTTCATTGCCGTGTTTGCGACCGGGTCCGCGCTGGCGGGGCTGGGCGGCGTCATGTGGGGCCTGTACAAGGAAACGCTGACGGCGTCGATGGGCGCGGAAGTGATCGTGATGGTGTTCATCACCGTTATCATCGGCGGCCTGGGTTCCGTTACCGGCTGCTTCATCGGCGCGCTGCTGATGGCGCTGGCCACCAATTACGCGGGCTTCCTGGCGCCGAAACTGGCGCTGGTGTCCCATATCGTGCTGATGATTGCCGTGCTGCTGTGGCGCCCGGCGGGACTGATGAGGAAATAGGAATGGTGCATTCGATTCTGTCCGGCGATCTGCCGCGCAGCCGCGTGCTGGGCGCGCTGCTGGTGCTTTGCGTGCTTGGCCTGGCCATGGCGCCTTTCCTGACCTCCGGCGCACGGCCATTGAACACCGCGGCGACGATCTGCGTCTATATCGTGCTGGTCGCGTCCTATGACCTGCTGCTTGGCTATACGGGCATTGTGAGCTTTGCGCATACGATGTTCTTCGGCATCGGCGCCTATGGCGTGGGCCTTGGGCTGTCCGGCGAGGATGCGGGATGGGGCAGCATGGCGCTTGGCCTGATCGCCGCGCTGGCGCTGACGCTGGTGCTGGCACTGCTTATCGGCCTGTTCGCGCTGCGCGTGAAGGCGATCTTTTACGCGATGATCACGCTGGCCGTGGCGTCGGCCTTCGCGGTGCTGGCCTCGCAGCTGTCCGACTGGACCGGCGGCGAGGATGGTCGGACGTTCAGCGTGCCGGAGTTGCTGTCGCCGGGCTTCCAGCTGATGGAGGGGGAGCTTTTCGGACGCTCGCTGGATGGCAAGCTGATTACCTACTACATCGTTTTCTTTGGCTGCGTGCTGCTGTTCCTGGCGCTCCTGCGCGTGGTGAATTCGCCGTTCGGTCGCGTGCTGCAGGCGATCCGCGAGAATGAATTCCGCGCCGAGGCTTTGGGCTACCGCACCGTCGTCTATCGCGTGTGGGCCAATGTGATCGGTGCGCTGGCTGCGGCACTTGCGGGCGCCTTGCTTGCGCTGTGGCTGCGCTATGTGGGGCCGAAGACGACGCTGGGGTTCGAGGTGATGACCGATATCCTGCTGATCGTGGTGATCGGCGGGATGGGGACCATGTACGGCGCGGTGCTGGGGGCGGTGCTGTTTATCCTGGCGCAGAATTATCTGAAGGTTTTGATGGGGCAGGCGTCCGAGGCGCTTGCCGGCGTGCCCGTGCTGGCCGCGTCGCTGCATCCGGACCGGTGGCTGCTGTGGCTGGGGGTGCTGTTCGTGCTGGCTATTTATTTCTTCCCGTCCGGGATCGTGGGGCGGTTGCGCGGCGGCGTCAAGGTTTGAAGCCGCGGGCGCGCATACACGGCGGATCAATGATCCGCCCTACAGCCCCTGCGGGGCCAGATCCGTTACCGCCGCGTAGGGCGGATCATTGATCCGCCGTGCGTGAGGCGACGCGGCTGTGGGGTCGGACACCAGGCGCGAGGAGCAATCAGGCGCCGGCGGTGGCGCTGGGGCGGGCGGCGATGCGGTCGCGCCAGGCCTGGAGGTTGTGCATCCCCTCCTCCGCCGCGCGGAACTTCATCAAGCCGCGGGCAAATTCGTGGGCGCAAAAAGCCGTAATGTCGGCAATCGTAAAGCGCTGGCCGGCAACGAACTCCTGCCGGCCCAGCACCCCGTCAAGCCACAGCGCCGACGTCCGGAAGCGCTCCGCCTGCGCCGCGCCGAATTCAGGAAACTGCGGCTGCTCCAGCGCAGCGAAGCCCCGATGCGAATGGCGGATACTGTTGGAGGCGACCATGAACAAGTCCAGCTCCATACGCCGGTCGGCCATTTCGATAAAGGCCCGCTCCTCGAAATCCTCGCCCATCAGGTTGGGCTCGGGCTGCAAGCCTTCCAGGTAAGTACAGATCGCACGCGTCTCGCACAGATAACGGCCATCGTCCAGCTCCAGCGCCGGCACGCGGCCGAAGGGGTTGCGGGACAGATAAGCATCGCTGCGATGCTCGCCCTTGCCGATATCGATCATCACCTGCTCGATCTGCAAGCCCTTCTCGGCAACGAACATCGCCACGCGGCGCGGGTTGGGCGCACGGGGCGCCATGTACAGTTTCATGCGGTCTCCAGATTATTCTTATCGGGACTGTCCCGTTTCCAGCATTTTGCGCGCTTCGGCGGCAAATTGCTCGGCTTTTTCGGCACTGTCCACGCGGTCCAGCACATTGGACGGCGGCAGCCCGATGCCGCGCTGCACAGCCGGGCGCTCGCGGACCTGGTCGATCCAGCGCTGCAGGTGCGGCAGGCCGTCCGTATCCACGCCGGACCAGCGATGGGTGCGCACCCAGGCCCAGTTGGCGATGTCCGCAATCGAATAATCGCCGGCCAGGTATTCGTTATCGGCCAGCCGGTGGTCCAGCACGCGGAACAGGCGGCGCACCTCGCCCTGGTAGCGGTCGATCGCGCCCTGCAGCTTTTCGGGGAAGTAGCGGAAGAACACATTGGCCTGGCCCATCATCGGGCCGATACCGCCCATCTGGAACATCAGCCATTGCAGCACCAGCGAACGTCCCTTGGGGTCGGACGGCATCAGGCGCCCCGTCTTCTCGGCCAGGTAGATCAGGATCGCGCCCGATTCGAACACGGCGAAATCGCCGTTAGCGCGGTCCACGATGGCCGGGATGCGTCCGTTCGGATTGATGGCGGTGTACCAGTCCTGCTTCTGCTCATTGGCGCCCAGGTCGAGCACCTTCATGTTGTAGGTCAGCTCCAGCTCTTCCAGTGCGATGGAAATCTTGTGGCCATTCGGCGTGGCGGCAGTGTAGAAATCGATCATGGCAATCCTTCACGAAATGATCGCCAGATCTTAGCCCGATTCCGGATTTCGCGTTCAGAGCACCCGTGACCAGGTCTGGCCGACGAGGTCCTTGCCGAAGCTGTGGTGCGGCTCCTCCTCGATGAGCTCAAAGCCGGCCTGCTCGTAGATCTTGCGGGCGTCGGTCAGCACACTGTTGGTCCACAGGATCATCCTGCGATAACCCGCGTTGCGCGCGAAACGCAGGCACTCTTCGACCAGGCGGCGGCCGATGCCCAGGCCCCGCGCCGAGGGCTCCACG
>DASWYX010000005.1:0-8801 GCA_036404755.1 Pseudoduganella sp. | reverse complement strand
ATTCCTGCTGGGAGATGAAGGGGTTGGCGCGGATTTGGTCCAGCAGCTGCTCTTTACGGGAAGGTTCGCTCACGGGATCTCGCAATAAACATTTGTTTGTGATGCTAAACATTTGTCCGTTCCGTGTCAATTGGGGCGCCTCGCTATAATAGGTAGTAATTTATATGGTCATCGTATAAATGGCAAAGAAAAATGGTATTTGCCATACATATAGACGATGATGCATAGTGTCGCAGTACGTTCGTACGCCCGCCGAATTCACCCAATATAAGAACGAGGAACACATGTCTAATACCCCATTTCAGGCAGCCGCCATCATTCGCGCCCGTATGCCGGCGAACTTCCAGCCGCGCGCTGCACTGATCCTGGGCTCCGGCCTGGGTGTACTGGCCGAGCAGATGACCGATTCCGTCGCCATCGGTTTCGATGAGCTGCCGGGCTTCCCGATCAGCACCGTGCACGGCCACGCCGGCCAGCTGGTCATGGGCACGCTGGCAGGCGTGCAGGTGGTATGCCTGAAGGGCCGCGGCCACTTCTACGAAGGCTACGGCATGGGCGTGATGACCAGCGCCGTGCGTACGCTGAAGCTGCTGGGCTGCGAATTCCTGTTCGTGACCAATGCGGCCGGTTCGCTGCGTCCTGAAGTGGATGCGGGTTCGCTGGTGGCGCTGAACGACCATATCAACTACCTGCCGGGCACCCCGATGATCGGCCCGAACGACGAACGCTTCGGCCCGCGCTTCTTCTCGATGGCCAATGCCTACGATGCCGATCTGCGCGCCTTGCTGAAGTCCACCGCGGCCGAGCAGTCCATCACGCTGCACGAAGGCGTGTACATCGCTTACCCGGGCCCGAACTTCGAGACGCCTGCTGAAATCCGCGCGTTCAAGACGCTGGGCGCGGATGTGGTGGGCATGTCCGTGGTGCCGGAAGTCGTTTCGGCTCGCCACTGCGGACTGAAGGTGGTGGGGGTGTCGGTGATTACGAATCTGGCGGAAGGCCTGTCGCCGTTCCCGCTGTCGCATGAGCAGACCCTGAAGTATGCAGCCATCGGCGCGGAAAGCCTGATCAAGCTAATCTTGGCTTATCTGGCTAATGTGGCTAAGGCGGCTTAAAACCCAACCCCCGGGTCAGACCCTCGGGTCTGACCCTGCATTTGGGTTTATGTAAATCACCAAACGAGGCTTACCATGTCACGCGCCTTCATCCTTCTGTTAGATTCCTTCGGCATCGGCGCCACGCCGGATGCCGGCAAGTACGGCGACGCCGCCACCAACACCTTCGGCCACATCGCAGCCTGGGCTGCGAAAGAGGGCAAGCCGATGAGCCTTCCGACGATGGAAGGACTCGGCCTTGCCGCGGCAGCGCAAGCGGCCAGCGGCGAATGGGCCGCCGGCTTCGCACAGCGCGAAGGCTTCAAGGGCGCCTACGGCGCGGCGCGCGAGCAATCGACCGGCAAGGATACGCAGAGCGGACACTGGGAAATCGCGGGCGTGCCCGTCACCTACGACTGGGGCTACTTCCCCAAGACCGTGCCGTCCTTCCCGAAGGAGCTGACGGACAAGCTGCAGGAACTGACCGGCGTGCCGGGCTTCCTCGGCAACTGCCACGCCTCCGGCACCACCATCATCAATGAGCTGGGCGACGAGAGCGTCGCCAGCGGCAAGCCTATCCTCTACACCTCCGCCGACTCCGTGCTGCAGATCGCCGCGCACGAAGAGCACTTCGGCCTGGACCGCCTCTACGATATGTGCGAGAAGGCCTATGAGCTGGTGAAGCCCTACAACATCGGCCGCATCATCGCGCGTCCCTTCGTTGGCGCCAACGGCGATTACAAGCGCACCGCCAACCGCCACGACTACGCCGTGCCGCCGCACGCGCCGACCCTGCTGGACCACGTGAAGAACGAAGGCGGCGAAGTGATCGCGCTCGGCAAGATCAGCGATATCTACGCCGGCCAGGGCGTGAGCCGCGTGCTGAAAGGCCCGGACAATATGGCCCTGTTCGACCAGCTGCTGAAGGCGCAGGATGAAGCGGGCGACAAGTCCCTGACTTTCGTGAACTTCGTGGACTTCGACCAGGCCTTCGGCCACCGCCGCGACGTGGCCGGCTATTCGAACGCCCTGCACGAAATGGATGCGCGCCTGCCCGAATTCATCGCGAAGCTGAAGGACGGCGACCTGTGCGTGATCACCGCCGACCATGGCTGCGATCCGACGTCGCCGGGTTCCGACCACACGCGCGAACACATTCCGGTGATCTTCTTCGGCCCGAACGTGAAGCCGCAGGCGCTCGGCATTTCCGAGACTTTCTCCGACATCGGCCAGACCATTGCCCACCACCTTGGCGTGAAACCTCTTTCCAACGGAACCAACCTTCTATGAGCAATATCACTGACTTCAAGCGCAACGAGCCGCAAGGCCTCGACCTGGGCTGGCTCAATCACATCCACGTGAACAAGGCCGCCGCGGACCGCCGCGCAGCATCGCTGGCGAACCGCCGCACCGTCAAGAAAGAGTACCAGGCCGCCTGGCTGGTGAAAGCCATTGAACTGATCGATCTGACCACGCTGTCCGGCGACGACACGCCGGGCCGCGTCGAGCGCCTGTGCATGAAAGCCATGCGTCCGCTGCGCTCCGACCTGGTGGAAGCGCTGGGCCTCCAGGACCGCAACGTGATGACGGGCGCCGTCTGCGTCTACCACGAAATGATCCAGCACGCGGACAAGGTGCTGAAGGGCCGCCTGCCTATCGCTGCCGTCTCCACTGGCTTCCCGGCCGGCCTGACGAATATGGAAACCAAGGTGCGCGAAGTGGAGCTGAGCGTGGCTGCCGGCGCGCAGGAAATCGACATCGTCATCACCCGCCAGCACGTCCTCACCGGCAACTGGCAGGCGCTGTACGATGAAATGCTGGCCTACCGCAAGGCCTGCGGCGAAGCCCACGTGAAAGCCATCCTGGCGACCGGCGACCTGGTCACCCTGGAAAACGTGGCGAAGGCTTCCTGGGTCTGCATGATGGCAGGCGCGGACTTCATCAAGACTTCAACCGGCAAGGAAGGCGTGAACGCCACCATTCCCGTGTCGCTGGTGATGGTGCGCGCGATCCGCGAATACTACGAGCGCACCGGCTTCAAGGTGGGCTACAAGCCGGCCGGCGGCGTGAGCTCTGCCAAGGCCGCGCTGCAATACATGACCGTGATGAAGGAAGAACTGGGCAACGAATGGCTGGAGCCGCACCTGTTCCGCATCGGCGCATCGAGCCTGCTGACCGACATCGAGCGCCAGCTGGAGCACCATGTGACCGGCGCCTACTCCGCCGCCCACCGCCACGCGCAACCTTAAGAAGACATCGCCATGCCAACTATTAACGAGATCCTCAACACCATGGACTACGGCCCCGCACCAGAAAGCCAGAAAGAAGCGCAAGCGTGGCTGGAGCAGCGTTCCCGCAAATTCGGCCTGTTCATCGACAACGCGTGGACCGAGCCGGGCGAAACCTTCCCGTCCTATAACCCGGCCGATGGTTCCCAGCTGGCCGAACTGACCCAGGGTACCGCTGCCGACGTGGACCGCGCCGTGCAGGCCGCACGTGCTGCGCTGCCGGGCTGGCAGGCGCTGGGCGGCCATGGCCGCGCCAGGATCCTGTACGCGCTGGCGCGCCTGATGCAGAAGCACTCGCGCCTGTTCGCCGTGCTGGAAACCCTGGACAACGGCAAGACCATCCGCGAAACCCGCGATGCCGACCTGCCGCTGGTGGCCCGTCACTTCTACTACCACGCCGGCTGGGCCCAGCTGCTGGATGAAGAATTCCCGGCGCACCGCGCCGTGGGCGTGGTCGGCCAGATCGTGCCGTGGAACTTCCCGCTGCTGATGCTGGCGTGGAAGATCGCTCCCGCACTGGCAGCCGGCAACACCATCGTCTTCAAGCCGGCTGAATTCACGCCGCTGAGCGCCATGCTGTTCGCCGACATCTGCGTGCAGGCCGGCGTGCCGGCAGGCGTCGTGAACATCGTGACCGGCGACGGCCGCACCGGCGAAGCCATCGTCAAGCACGAAGGCATCGACAAGCTGGCCTTCACCGGCTCCACCGAAGTTGGCCGCATCATCCGCGAAGCGACCGCCGGCACCGGCAAGAAGCTGTCGCTGGAACTGGGCGGCAAGTCGCCCTTCATCGTCTTCGAAGATGCGGACCTGGACGCCGCCGTCGAAGGCCTGGTCGATTCGATCTGGTTCAACCAGGGCCAGGTCTGCTGCGCAGGTTCGCGCCTGCTGGTGCAGGAGTCCGTGGAGGAGCGCTTCCTGGCTAAGCTGAAGACGCGCATGGACAACCTGCGCCTCGGCTCCCCGCTGGACAAGTCGATGGACATCGGCGCCCTGGTCGATCCGATCCAGCGCCAGCGCATCGCTGGCCTGGTGGAGTCCGCCCGCAGCGAAGGCTGCGATATCTACCAGCCGGCCGGCTGCGAGCTGCCTGCTTCGGGCTCCTGGTTCCCGCCGACGCTGATCACAGGCGCGTCCACGTCGGCCGCCGTGGCGCAGGCTGAAATCTTCGGCCCGGTGCTGGTGGCGATGAGCTTCCGCACCCCGGCCGAAGCCGTGCAGCTGGCGAACAATACCGTCTACGGCCTGGCTTCCTGCGTGTGGACCGAGAACATTTCGCTGGCGCTGGACGTGGCGCCTGCCATCAAGGCCGGCGTGGTGTGGATCAACACCGCCAACCAGTTCGACGCAGCCTGCGGCTTCGGCGGCTACAAGGAATCCGGCTACGGCCGTGAAGGCGGCCGCGAAGGCATGTTCGAATACCTGGTGCCCGTGTCGGAGGACGCACGTCCCGCCGCGCCAGTGTTCGAGAAGCCGGCCAAGGCCAAGGCTGCCCAGACCATCGCCGCCGATCCGTTCGCGATCGACCGCACCGCCAAGCTGTACATCGGCGGCAAGCAGGCCCGCCCGGACGGCGCCTACTCCCGCGCCATCCATGGCGTGGACGGCAAGTTCATCGCCGAAGTGGGCGAGGGCAACCGCAAAGACATCCGCAACGCCGTGGAAGCTGCCCACAAGGCAACCGGCTGGACCAAGGCGACCGCGCATAACCGTGCGCAGGTGCTGTACTACATCGCCGAGAATCTGGCCGCCCGTGGCGAGGAATTCGCAGCCCGCATCGCGGCCCAGACCGGCGTCAAAAACGCCGAAAAAGAAGTGCAGGCATCCATCGAGCGCCTGTTCTACTGGGCTGCATGGGCGGACAAATATGACGGCCTGGCGCATCAGCCGCCAATGCACGGCATCACCGTGGCGCTGAACGAAGCGATCGGCGTGATCGGCATCGTGTGCCCGAACGAGAACCCGCTGCTGGGCTTTATCTCGCTGGTGGCTCCGGCCATCGCCGTGGGCAACCGCGTGGTGGTCGTGCCTTCGGAAGCGCATCCGCTGTCGGCGACCGATATGTATCAGGTGTTCGATACCTCGGACCTGCCGGGTGGCGTGGTCAATATCGTTACCGGTTCGGCTGATGAACTGGCGCGCACGCTGGCGGCGCACTCGGACGTGGACGCGGTGTGGCGCCACGACGGTTCGGCTGAAGGCTGCGCCGAGGTGGAGAAGCTGTCCGCACGTTCGCTGAAGCGCACCTGGACCGGCGGCGCCAAGGGTCGCGACTGGTTCAGCACCGCGCAGGCGGGCGGGCGCACAGTGCTGGCGCATGCTTCGCAGGTTAAGAATATCTGGATTCCGTACGGCGTTTAAACCGAACACCGGGGTCAGACCCAGCCGTTAGGTTCAAAAACAAAATCAAAGAGAAAACCATGTACCTCCCCCAGGAAATCATCCGCAAGAAGCGTGACGGCGGCGCCCTGAGCGCAGAAGAAATCCAGTTCTTCGTCAAGGGCATCACGGACAACAGCGTCAGCGAAGGGCAGATTGCCGCGCTGGCGATGGCCGTGTTCTTCAACGACATGAACATGGACGAGCGCGTAGCCTTCACCCTGGCCATGCGCGACTCCGGCGAAGTGTTGAACTGGAAGGACCTGAACCTGCCCGGTCCCGTGATGGACAAGCACTCCACCGGCGGCGTGGGCGACGTGGTCAGCCTGATGCTCGGCCCGATGATCGCTGCCTGCGGCGGTTTCGTGCCGATGATTTCCGGCCGTGGCCTGGGCCACACCGGCGGCACGCTGGACAAGTTCGATTCCATCCCCGGCTACTCCACCGTGCCGACCAACGAGAAGTTCCGCGAAGTCGTGAAGGATGTGGGCGTGGCCATCATCGGCCAGACCGCGAGCCTGGCGCCGTCCGACAAACGCTTCTACTCGATCCGGGACGTCACCGCGACGGTGGAATCGGTGGCGATGATCACCGGCTCCATCCTGTCCAAGAAACTGGCGGCAGGCCTGGACGTGCTGGCGATGGACGTGAAAGCGGGTTCCGGCGCCTTCATGCCGACCTATGAGAAATCGGTTGAATTGGCCGAGTCCATCGTCAAGGTGGGCAATGGCGCGGGCACGCTGACTTCGGCCCTGCTGACGGACATGAACGAATCGCTGTCCCCATGGGCAGGCAATGCGCTGGAAGTGCGCGGCGCAATCGACTACCTGACCGGCAAGTTCCGTCCGGCGCGCCTGCACGAACTAACGATGGCGCTGTGCGCCGAGATGCTGGTGCTGGGCAAGCTGGCCGCCAATGAAGCGGAAGCGCGCGCGAAGCTGCAGCATGCGCTGGATTCGGGCGAGGCGGCCGAGCGCTTTGCACGCATGGTGCGTGCACTGGGCGGCCCGGCTGACCTGGTGGAGAATATGGACAAGCACCTGGAGCGCGCGCCGATCGTGGTGCCGGCTCCGGCGCTGCGGTCCGGCTTCGCTTCGTCGACCGTTTGCCGCGACATCGGCCTGGCCGTTGTTTCTCTGGGCGGTGGGCGCAAGCGTCCGACCGATGCGATCGATTTCGCGGTTGGCCTCACCGATCTGGTGGAGCTGGGGCAGCCGGTGCAGGCTGGCCAGCCACTGGCGATGGTCCACGCCCGCACACAGGCGGCGGCGGAACAGGCGGTGCGCGAGATCCAGGCTGCTTATTCGATTGCGGACGCGGCGCCGGCGGCGAATCCGATCGTTTATCGTACTATCCGCCCATAAACCGAAAACCAGGGTCAGACCCAAGGGTCAGACCCTTGGGTCTGACCCAGAATTTAGGGTTTAAAGAACATGACCTACGAACAGCTGATAGCAGAAGCCAAGGCCGCGCGCCTGAAAGCCTACACGCCATACTCCAACTTCAAGGTCGGCGCGGCGCTGCTGACCAGGGATGGCAAGGTCTTCCACGGCTGTAACGTGGAAAACGCCTCCTATGGCCTGTGCAATTGCGCCGAGCGCACGGCTTTCTTCAGCGCCGTCGCCCATGGCTTCAAGCCGGGCGATTTCGACAAGCTGGTCGTCGTCGGCGAAACCGAAGGCCCCATCTCGCCTTGCGGCGCCTGCCGCCAGGTCACGCTGGAAATGGGCGGCAACGAGCTGCCGGTAGTGCTGACCAACCTGAAAGGCGACATCCGCGAAACCACGGCGGCCGAGCTGCTGCCGGAGGCCTTTGGCGGCTGGGATTTGAAGAAGTAAGAATGAAACGTACGATCGACGTTCAGGCGGCGGTGGCCATTGCAGCCTCCGAAGCCATCGCAGCCAAGACGCAGGGCACCTTCGGTGTCGGCGCCGTGATGCTGGACCAGCACGGCAACGTGCTGAAGTCGCTGCACAACAACGTCATCAAGCATGGCCTGATCTACGACCCGACCGCGCACAGCGAACGCCAGCTGATCGACTGGTACTACGCCGAGCGCGCGAAGGGCCGTGAACTGCCGGCGCCGGAAGAGATCACCATCGTGACCTCGCTCGACCCTTGCGCGATGTGCACGGGCGCCATCCTGTCCGGCGGCTTCAATGTAGTCGTTGCCGCTCCGGACCAGAAGGCGGGCATCAACTACAACGGTTCCGCCTTCTTCCCCTCGCTGCCCTCATCGCTGCAGCCGCAGGCGGAAGCGACGTTCTCCTATCCCGCCGTGCTGGGCACCTCGTCCTATGCGCGCCGTGGGGCAGGCGCTTCGCCCAAGCCATTCTTCATCGGCAAGACGATCGCCGAGCCGACCCAGGCCCTGTGCTCGCTGGTGTTCGAAGCCACGTCCGCCGGCGTGATGGATCTGTTCAATATCGATCCGCCGCAGGAAGAATTGAAGGACCCGGCCACGCTGCCGGAAGACCATCCCATCGTGCGCGCGCTGAAGCGCACCTTCCCGGATGCGCTGACTTATCGATGCAAACCGCGCCGTCCCGATGCCGGCCTGGCGCCTTACCTGCAGGCGGCGCGTGCGCGCGACAAGGGCATGGCGGGGCGGGGCGATGCCGTGGCCCTGCTGGATTCCTTCGGCAATCTGATCCTGTGCAGCCACGGACGCCACACGCACTCGGGCATCCGCACGGCGTTCATGGAATGCACGCGCGCTTACGCGCAGTTGCGCTACAAGCTGATGGAGGGGGCGGATGCGCAAACCCAGGCCGAGGTGCGGCAATATCTCGGCCATCCGAAGGACGGCACTTTCGTGTTCGCGTTGGGACCGGACGAAAGCGCGCTGAGTTTCATGAACCTGGGCGCGTATGGGTCGACCATGGAGGGGGCGCTGCCGGTGAATAATCCGGATCAATTCCAGTACGTGCTTCCGGGCATGGCCGAAGAGCATTTGCACGCGCTGTGCGGGCGCATGCCGCCGCTTTATCGGAATCTGATCAGGATCCGGCCGGTGCAGGTGGCCGATGGGGTGCTAGTG
>DASWYX010000004.1:0-3747 GCA_036404755.1 Pseudoduganella sp. | reverse complement strand
ATCGCCTACGTCGACCCGACTTACGGCAGCTACGCTTACTTCTCGACCATCGCCAGCGGCATCACCTGGGCTGCCGACAACGGCGCACGCGTGGTGAACGTCAGCTACGCCGCCCTGCCCAGCAGCTCGGCCATTATCAGCGCCGCCAACTACCTGAAGAGCAAGGGTGGCCTGATGTTCGTTTCCGCAGGTAATTACAACCGCGACGAAGGCTTCACGCCAACCGACTCGATGATCGCCGTCTCTGCTACCGACAGCACCGACGCGCGCGCCGGCTTCTCCAGTTACGGTAACTTCGTGCAACTGTCCGCTCCGGGCGCCGGCATCTACACGACGGTCCAGGGCGGCGGCTACGGCGCCGTCAACGGCACCTCCTTCTCCTCCCCGGTGGCGGCTGGCGTGGCTGCACTCATGATGGCGGCCAACCCATCGCTGAGCAACAGCAAGATCGAAAGCCTGCTGTATTCGACCGCGGTGGACCTCGGCACTGCCGGCCGCGACCCTTACTACGGTTATGGCCGCGTGAACGCCGCCGCCGCAGTCCAGGCCGCAGCGGGCAACTCGACCACCACGCCGACTCCTGCCCCGGCTCCGGCGCCAGCTCCTGTCGACACCACGGCACCAACCGTGGCGATCACGTCGCCGTCGGCCAGCAGCACGGTTTCCGGTTCGGTGGCTGTTAATGTCAATGCCGCCGACAATGTTGGCGTCGCGCGCGTCGAACTGAAAGTGAACAACACCGTGGTCGCTACCGACTCGTCCAGCCCCTTCGCCTTTGCCTGGGATTCGAAAGGCGTAGCAAACGGCCTGTCGACCCTGACCGCTGTGGCTTACGATGCAGCCGGCAACGTCACCTCTTCCACGCCGGTTTCGGTGAACGTCGCCAACGTGGTCGCCCCGGCGCCTGCCGTTGACACCACGCCGCCTTCGGTGAAAATCACCAACCCGTCCAACGGCAACACCGTGCGCGGCAATGTGAATGTGACCGTGAACGCCACCGACAACAGCGGCAACGCCGGCATTGGCCTGTCGCTCTACGTGGACGGCGCCCTGAAAGCCTCCGGTTCCGGTTCCAGCCTCTCCTATAGCTGGAACACCAAGAAGTCCAACAGCGGCAACCACACCATCCAGGCCGTCGCCAAGGACCAGGCGGGCAACACTTCCACCACCACGGTGAGCGTCTCGAGCAAGTAAGCGCTCCAGGCAATAAAAAAACCGGCAGCCGAGGCTGCCGGTTTCATTTTGGGCCGTCAGTTCAGACCAGTTTTTTACGCTTGTAGGCCAGGCCCAGCAGACCGGTTCCCAGCAGAGCCAGTGTGCCCGGCTCCGGGATATCCTGCGGCGGGGTGCCGCAAGGATTGCCTGGGGATGGAACGCATGGATTGTTCAGCGGACCACCTTGCACGTAGGCCCATTCCTCGTAGCCGTCGTTATTGGCAAAATTCTCACCAAACCGCGAATACAGGTAAATAAACGCACCATTCTTTTCGGCCAGCGTGTCGAACAAGGTGCCGCCTGCAGTGAAAGCGGCATTCAGCAACTCAACGGGGATGTCGACCGTCATGTCGCCGCTGCCGCTGCCGCTGTTCAGCGAGAAGTCCAGGGTCACGCGGTTGTTCTGGTTTGCGGCGTCCATCTGGTACACCAGGAAACTGTTCGCAAGCGGTACGAGCTGGCCCTGACCTAACACCGGCTCTATCGACTGGTTGGGGTTCGTCGAGATAAAGATCTGCAAGTCATCCAGGCTGATCTTCGGATTGGCGCCAGTCTGGTTGATGTCGAGCAGGAAGCGCATTACTTCACCGCCGGCCTGGCCCGGAGTGGTATCGATCAGGCCAACCTGGCCTACGGTAATCTGGTGGTTGAAGGTATCGGTACCATCATTCTGATAAGTACCAGCCACCGTCGTGTTATAGCCTTGCACAATATCCTGGTTGTCACGAACGCGCACAAAGGAGTGTAAGACACCGCTCCCCGTCGGCAGAGCAGGAACCTGCTTATAGAAGGCCGTATTTGGCGCCGCACCGATCGAGCCCGACGCGCCTGCGGTAGTTAAGTCAAGTACAACATCTGCCTGCGCACCCATGCTGAATAACATGGTGAATGCCCCTGCAGCTATTCCCAGCGTTTTCTTTAATTGTTTCATGACATCCCCCATTATGTTGTCTGCAAATATGGGATGCATTAAACGTGCCAAAAAACCCAACTGATGTGTAATCAATCAGTTACAGCTATTGTTTTGCATGCGCAGTCAAAGGTGTAAGTTTTTTCGACAGTAATTATTTGAAATCAATCACTTAGACGTTCTTCTGCGCTACAATTATTATCTTCAGGAACATAGTGCTAAGCGATGTGCAATATTAACATATTTAGCAATTGACAATTCGTCTATTTGACTCATCAATATCATTGCAAAACGTCCAGACGAATAAGCCACATATTTTCTGTTGCACGGAAATTTTAATTGCTCATCCAAAAGTGCTTCATTAAGATCGCATGAGTTATCCCATCACTGCGCTGAAAGACTCATGAAGAAGCAATCTGTAATCTCCCTGCCTCGCAACACCTTCATTTCCGTTTCCGTTTTTGCTGTCGCCGCCGCCCTGAGCGCGATGGCGCCCGTGGCGCACGCCAAGCATGGCGTGGCTGACGAAGACCTGGCCGATGGCGAATTCGCCCGCGGCCGCGTGCTGGTCATCCCGCGTGAGGGCGTGACCTCGGCCAATTTCGATAACGCGATCCGCCCGCACGGCGGCAAGCGCCGCAAGATGGGCCAGAGCAATATCAATATCGTGGACGTTGCGTCCGGCAATGAGAAAGCCGTGCTGGCTGCCCTGCGCAAGAACCCGGACTTCAAGGCCGTCGAACTGGACCGCAAGGTCAAGCTGACTGCCGTGCCGAACGACCCCTACTACGGCAGCGAATGGCACCTGGCCAAGATCGGCGCCAACCTCGCCTGGGACAAAGCCCAGGGCGCGGGCGTGACCATCGCCATTCTGGATAGCGGCGTGGATCCGACCCACCCCGACCTCGTTTCGCGCCTGGTACCGGGCTGGAACGTCTATGGCAATAATTCGGACACCAGCGACGTCTGCGGCCACGGCACCGCCGTCGCCGGCACTGCCGCTGCAACCATGAACAATGGCGCCGGCGTGGCGGGCGTGGCCGGCCAGGCCAAAATCATGCCTTTGCGTATCGCGTACAAGGACGCGGCCACCGGCAGCTGCTATGCCTACTTCTCGACCATGGCCAGCGCGGTGACCTACGCCGCCGACCATGGCGCGCGCGTGGCCAACATCAGCTACGCCAGCGTGCCAACCAGCGCAGCCGTGCAAAGCGCCGCGCAATACCTGCGCAGCAAAGGCGGCCTGCTGTTCGTCTCCGCCGGCAACTACAACCGTGACGAAGGCTTCACGCCGACCACCACGATGATCGCCGTGTCCGCAACCGACAGCGCCGACAACCGCTCCAGCTTCTCCAGCTATGGCAGCTTCGTCTCGCTGTCCGCGCCGGGTTCGGGCATCTATTCGACCGTCAACGGCGGCACCTACGGCGGCTGGAACGGCACTTCCTTCGCCAGCCCGGTCGCTGCCGGCGTTGCCGCACTGATGATGTCCGCCAATCCTTCGCTGGATGCGAACAAGATCGAGAGCCTGCTGTTCTCTACTGCGACCGACCTGGGCACGCCCGGCCGCGACATCTACTTCGGCTACGGCCGCGTGAATGCCGCCGCCGCCGTCAACGCCG
>DASWYX010000003.1:0-21362 GCA_036404755.1 Pseudoduganella sp. | reverse complement strand
AAATCGCGCCATCAGTGCCGTCACTGGCGCTGTCACACGCGCCGCTATCGCCGCGGCCATCAGCGACGTCATTCGCGCCGCCATCAGCGCGCCACCAGCAAAGCTACCAGCGCTGCTGCCGGCACCGTCTAGCAGCGCGGCCATCATCGCCGCCATCAACGCCGTGCTGCACCGGGCCCGAGAGGCGGACGCACAGCCGATAACGACGCGCTGCGTCTTCTCGGCGTCCTCATGGCGCCCTCACGGCGCCGGACTGGTCGCGGTTGCGGGCGGGGAAACCGGCGGCACGAGCGGCACCAGTGCACGAGCGGCACCAGCGGCACCAGCGGCACCGGCAACACTGGCGACACCGGCGTTCGTGTGCGGCTAGGAACGTCGCGCGGCTAGAAATGCGTGCGGCCCGAAACTAGGGCGGTCCGAAACGAGCGTGGATCGAAACGCGCGCGGCCCGACCGGCACCGTGTCGGCACCGTGTCGGATCTCGCGGCTGGGCGCGGGAGGGTTGATGCTTCGCAAACGTCTGAAGCGCAAGTATTGCTATGGTTCCTGATGTTGTTACCTCAGGAGAAAACCATGTCAAGCACGGACGATATTGAAGCAGGAAGCACTACCACAGCGGAAAGCACGACATTCTTGCTGGGCGCGGTTCCGAGCGAGCAGGATGTCGGCTTTAACGGCAGGGTCATATTCAAAGTGGCGCCACAAAATGGCAAGTTAAGCCCGCTCAGCTCAATTGATGGCATCCATGGCGTCGGCGCTAATGGAGACGTACTTGGAGGCGGAGCGAACCCGCCATCGGGCAGTGGCGTTGTTGGCTTCGGAGGGCCTGATCAGGGAACCGGCGTAGTCGGCCGCGGAGGAGGCGTAGGAAGTGGCGGCACCGGTGTGCACGGGATTGGCGGGGCGGCAGGCTTGGCGCGAAAGACTCCGCCGGGGACGGGAGTGATGGCGGAAGGCGGTCGAGCCGAACCGGATGTCGAACGAAGCCTGCATGGAACCGGCGTGCTGGCGATCGCAGGCTCCCTGGGCAAACCGCTATTTTGGGAAACCGGAAGCGTCGGCGTGTTTGCCGTTGGTGCGGAGGCTGAACTGATTACCCAATCGGTAGACGGCGTCGATACATTGAAGGGTCCCCAGCATCCGGGTGCCGGTGTGGTCGGCATAGGCGGGACAACGAATCTGCGCGGCGCGCATCCTGTTGCGGCCGGAGTTATCGGCGTTACAGCCGACGTGAACTTTCCGTCGATTGCCGAAACAGGGAACACCGGAATGTTCGCCCGGGGCCAGATCGGTATTCGGGGCGATGGCGCAGGCGATCGGGGTGGAATCTTCAGCTCCGCGGACGATCCGCAGATGGGCCTCATTCCGCTGCGAATGGAGTCGCCTGAGGAATTGGAGCGGGAAGCAAGGGCCGGGGATCTGCTTTCGACCATTACCCGGGATGAGCGCGGAACGGAGATCGCCAGCCTGTGGTTCTGTACGAGAGGCGGTAAGCCAGGCCATGCCGGATGGGCCAAAATCGCCTGAGGCCGACCAATCAGGCCTTGCGTTCGACGATCACGTAGTGCTTGCGGATCGGCTCCACCACTTCGAACACACCTTTGAAGCCGGCCGGGATCACCAGCGCGTCGCCAGGGCCGGCTTCGGCGGCGTGGCCGTGTTCATCGATCACGCGGCAGCGGCCTTCCAGCACGTAGAAGTACTCGTCCTTATTGGGCGCGAACTGGATGCGCCAGCTGCCTTTTTCGCAGGCCCAGACGCCGGCATTGACCTCGCCGCTGGCATTGGTGAAGTGGTTCCAGGTGGTGCGCCGAGGATTGCCCACCAGCCGCCGCTCTTCGCGCGGATGGTCATATTCTGGCTGGATGGACGGGCTGTGGAAATCGGTAATGGCGGGCATGTTCGCTTGAATCAGGCGGCAAGGGCCGTCATTGTACCGCGAGGGCGTGAACGCAGCCCTGCGCATCGAGATCGTAGCGGTCGAAGTCCTTGGCCAGGAACAGGCGGCCGTCGTAGGCGCTGCGCGCATCCGCCTCGACTTCGGCCATGCCTTCGGGATTGTCGTAGCGCGGGCTGAAGTGGGTCAGGATCAGGTTGGGCAGCCCTTGTTCGCTTGCAAAGCGCGCCACGTCGCGGGCGGAACTGTGGCCGCGTCCGGGTCCGACTTTCTCCAGGCCCGCTTGGGTGTAGGTTGCCTCGTGCACCAGCAACTGGGCGCCTTCGCAGGCCTCGGCCAGCAGCGATGGTGTGTCGTTGTCGCCGCCAATCACGGCAACGGCGCGCTCGCGCTGGGCGATGCGGAAGTCGTTGGCAAGGAGCACGCTGCCGTCCGGCTGCGGGACATTTTCGCCGGCCTGCAGCTTGCCCCAGTCCGGGCCGGGCGCCACGCCACGGGCGCGCAGCGCGTCGCCGTCGAGCTTCCAGCGGGCGCTCTCCACGGCAAAGCGGAAGCCGACGCTCGGCACGCGGTGCGACAAGGGAAATCGTTCGATACGCAAGCCTGCCTCCTCGTGCACCAGCCGGGCGGCATCGACGTCCACGTGCACCAGAGGGAACGTCAGGAACAGCTCCGTGTGCAGCAGGGTCGCTTCCACCCAGGCCCGCACCGCGCGCGGCGCGATGAGGATCAGGGGACTGGTGCGGCCCGTCATGGACGCGCTGGCGAGCAGGCCAGGCAGGCCGTAGCTATGGTCGCCGTGGATGTGGGTGATGCAGATGCCCGCCAGGTCATGCACGGACAGGGGCGTGCGCTGCAGGCGATGCTGGGTGGCCTCGCCGCAATCGACCAGCCACCAGTCGCGGTTCAGTGAAGTCTGCAGTGCCAGCGCCGTGACGTTGCGCTTCCTGGTGGGCACGCCCGAGGACGTGCCGAGAAATGTGAGCTTGAGCATGGCGCATTATAAGACGCCGGGCCCCCCGGCGGCGCGCATGCCCAAGCCGGTGCTTCACATCCCGCCGGCTTTCGTGCCGGCAGCGCTTGCGTCGGCGCGGCGGACTTCGGCGTTTTGCGCGAGCCAGGATTCCACGGCCGGCATGCGGTCGCGGATTGCATCGATGCGGAACTGGATGCGCGACACGGCGGTGGCGACCGGACCGCGCGCGCTGGCAGCCAGGTTTGCGTCGGCAAAGGCCTGCAACTTGGCGATGGTGTCGGCGCGGGTCGAGCCGCTCGCCAGGCGAGAATAGTAGCCGGCGCGCGAAGGCACGTCGACCAGGCCGTTCACCTTGTCCATATTGGCCAGCGCAAAGTCAAAGGCCAGTTCACTGTGATTGCCCGCCACGGCGCCGATGATGCCGGATGCCGTGGTCGCGGCAGGCTCGCCGCTCAGGGCCAGTTCCAGCGCACGCCTGGCCAGCATTGGATCGGCTGCGGCACCGAGCAGCATGTACAGGTCATTCTTCACGATCGACGATTGCTCGGCCCTGGCGGCATCATGCAGCTGGTCCCACGTCGCGGCATCGGCATGCTGTGCGACCACGTGCAGCACCACGCGGCGCAATTCCGGCGGCAGGGCCTTGGCGTCGCCCGCCAGCGAAGCCTGGTAGCGGCGGCGCGCCTCGGCCACTACGGCAGGGTCGCCCTGCGAGCCAAGCACGCGGATCAGCTGCTCGCGCAGGATGGCGCGCGGCGCCGGCTCGCCTTCAGCCGCGTCCCAGCCGACGTGCTGCATGACGGGAGACAGCCGCGCAATGGCGAAAGTGGACACGGCCTTGCTGCGTGCCGCGTCATCGCGTGCATAGTACTTCAGCGTTTCCAGCACTTCGGCCGCCTTCAGCCACACCTGGGACGGCGCATCCGGCTGCGCGGCCTTCACCAGGGCCAGGAAGTCTGACGCAGGCTGATAGCCCGAGATGCCCAGCGCCCAGGTATCGGTCATGAAGCCCAACTGGTCGATCGGATCGAGCGTGGCGAAGCTGGAGGCCAGTGCGCCGTAGGCAGCGGGCGCGTACAGAACGCGGTAGTAGCCGGCCTGACCGGCATTGGCAAGCACGGGGCCGCAGCCGGGCAGGGTAAGCGAAGCCTTGCCATTGTTGACCAGCACGCGCACAGGGGCCTTGCTGCCCACGGTCTGCGCCAGCACCGGCACACGCCAGGTCAGCGCACGCTTGTCGCGCTTATCCTTGCTGTATTCGGATTGGGTCAGGGTGACGCGCGTTTGTCCGCCTTCGCAAGCCTGGCTTTCCACGCGCAGCAGCGGCACGCCCGGCTGCAGCGTGAAGTCGTGCGCAATTGCCGTCACGGGCTGATGTGCCGCTTTCTCGATGTGCTTCCACAGCTGATGGGACTCAGCATTGCCATAGGCGTTGGCCTTGATGTAGCTGCGCACGCCGTTGCGCCATGCATCCTCGCCCACATAGTTTTCCAGCATGCCGATCACGGATTCACCCTTTTCATAGGTGATCTCGTCGAAGGCCGAATGGGCTTCTTCAACGGTGGCGACGTGCTGCACGATCGGGTGCGTGGTGGACAGCGCATCGCGCTCCATGGCCGCATTGCGCGCGGCGACCTTATCGAGGCTGGTCTGCCATTCCGGATGCAGCCTGGCGGTGGTGCGCGCGGCCATCCACGAGGCGAAGCTCTCATTCAGCCACAGGTCGTCCCACCAGCGCATGGTCACCAGGTCGCCGAACCACTGGTGCGCCGTTTCATGGGCCGCGATGCTGAAGGCGTTCTGGCGGTCGCTCTGGGTGGCGACAGCAGGATCCAGCAGCAGGAAGGTCTCGAAGCTCATGATGGCGCCCCAGTTTTCCATCGCGCCGAAGAAGTTGCTGCGGCCGGGGGCAGCCACGTTATCCAGCTTGGGCAGCGGATAGGGCGCGCCAAAGTAGTCGTTGTATTCGCGCAGCACGGCGTCGGAGGAATCGAGGACGAACTGCGCTTGCGGCAGGCGTCCGCGTACGGTCACGACGCCCAGCTCCGTCTTGCCGCTCTGGCGCGTGGCGCGTTCGAAGTCGCCCATGCCGAAGAAGAGCAGGTAGGTGGACATGCGCGGCGTGGTGGCGAAGCGCACCAGCTTGGTACCGTCGCCGAGGTCCTTGCTGTCCGCGATGGGCATATTGGACACGGCCATTTGTGCGGCCGGCACCGTCGCTTCCACGCTGAAGGTGGTGCGGAAGGCCGGCTCGTCCCACGACGGGAACATGCGGCGCGCATCGGCGGCCTCGAATTGCGTGTAGAGCGCGCGCTTCTTGTCGCCGGCGCTGTCGTAGTCCAGGTAGAACAGGCCGGAAGCCTGGCTGTTGATCTTGCCGCTGTAATCGATAGTCAGTTCATGCTTGCCGGCCGACAGTGGACGGGCGAATTCCAGCGTAACGGTCTGGTGCTCGTTATCGGGCTTGATCGCGCTGGCCGCCTGTTTGCCTTTCGCCGCGCCGATTTCCGCGCTAGTGATGGCCAGGTCCACGGCATTCAGCGTCAGGCTGCGCGTGGGCTTGGCAACCTGCATCGTGATCTTTACGCGCCCGCTGAACGCGGCATTGGCGGCGTCCGGCTTCAGCGCGATGCTGTAATGCGTTGGGCGAGTATGCTGCGGCAGCTGCGTTGTGGTTCCCGCGATCGCGGCGCTGGAGAGGAACAGGCTCAGGACGACCGCGGAAATCAGTTTTCGCTGCATGGCAGAACTCCCATATACAAGTTGTGGAAGCCGTATTCTAGACCGCCCGGCGCATTTTGTGTCAAATTGGCAATGACAATGTGAATGGCCGCCGTGCCTGCATCACGACGGGCGGTGCGCAGACGCCGACGCCAGCACCCCAACCGCTAGCAGCACCATTGCCGCACACTCCAGCCCCGTCGGCCACCTTGCCTCCCACAGAAAGCCGTACAGCAGCGCAAACAGCGTTTCGAACACAATCATTTGCCCGATCAGCGTCAGTGGCAGCAGGCGCGAAGCCTTGTTCCACAGCCCATTGCCGACCACCGAGCAGAAAATCGCCACCGCCGTCACCACGCCCGTGAACCAGAGCCAGTCCGCCGGTGAATGGCTGCCCGGCACGAACTGAAACGCCGGCACGGCAAGCAGCAGCGCCTGGGCGCCGGTAACGACGCCCGTCAGCAGGCTCCATTCGTGGGCGGACACGTGATCGAGCCGCGCCAGCCAGCGGCTGTTGCCGACGGCGTAAATGGTCCACGAAACAAGCGCCCCGATGGCGCAGGCCAGCCCGAACGGCGATCCTTGCTGCTGGCCGGCGCCGGCGGACAGCGACTGCCAGCTGATGCACAGCAGCCCCGCCGCGCTAAGCACCAGCGAGGGCAGCAGGCGCCGCAAGGGCAGCGCATGGCGGTCGCGGCTGCCCACGAGCGTGACGGGGATCGGCAGCAGTCCAATCACCAGTGAAGTCATGGCAACGCCCCCCGATTGCACGGCATTCGCCAGAAATACGTAATACAGGATATTGCCGGTCAGGCTAAGCCAGATCAGCGCCCGCCATTCCTTCCACGACAGCGCCTGCACCAGCTTGCGCCAGGACGGCGCGACAAGAACGGCGGCAACTAGCCCGTAAGCCAGATACCGTCCGGCGGACAGTTGCAGCGGCGGGAAACCGCGCGCCAGTTCAGGCGCGAGAAAGACCAGTCCCCAGAATGCACCGGCCAGGATGCAGGCGCCGGCGCCGAGCCAGGTTTTGTTCGATAGCATAGAAATCCTCCCGAGACCGGCATTATTCCGGTTCACGGCTAGGACTTCTTGACGCAAACTCCTCTTATTTTGACCAGTTCTCGCGGCTTTTCCTGCGATAGGCGGCTGGCGTGATGTCCATGGCCTTGCGCATGGCGCGGGTGAGGGCGCTTTGCTCGGAAAAGCCGGCGCCGAGCGCCAGTTCGGCGATGGGACGGTCGGTGTGGGCCAGCCATTCGCAGGCAAGGGCCAGGCGGCGCTCCAGCAGCCAGTCATGCGGACTCTGGTCGTGCTCCAGGCGGAACAGCGCGTGCAGGCGGCTGACGCTGAGGCCAACGCTGTGCGCCATCGATTCCACCGTCCACGGTAATCCTGGATCGGCTTCGATCTTTGCCCGCAGGGCGGCAAGGCGGGAACCTGGCCGCGGCGCGTCCAGTGTCAGCGTGTCGAGCAGCAGCGGCACCCAGCCCTGAACCACGGAGGATGCTGGCGTTTGCTGCGCCGTCATGATCGCCATGAATTCGATCAGCTTGCGCGCGGCCGGGCTGATGGCGGCGAAGGGCTGCTCGTGCAGCCGCTCGCCAACTTTTGCATCGAGAGAGTCCAGATCGAGAATGATCGAGCTGTTCGTCTTTTCGCCCCACTGGTCATGCCAGGCGCCGGGTGTGACGAATCCTGCCGTCAGTGCATCGAGCCGTCCTTGCTTGCCGCCGACTTCCAGCAGCACCGAGCCGCGCACCGGCAGGACCAGCTGCGCGTAGTCGTGGCGGTCCGGAGCCCCGGATGGACCATAGCTGCGTATGTGAAGATCGGCTGTCTGTTGCATGTCTCGAAGTGTAGCACTGTACGGAAAAAGGGCTTGACCTTGCCGGCGTAGGAAGGTGTATGATCCGCGCCATGTACCGATTTCTCGCACGCCTGCTGCTTTGCCTGATCGTTGCAGCGCTCCCCCTCCAGGGCGCGCTGGCGGCCATGCGCGTGTGTGCGGACAACCCGGTCAAGCCTGCCGCGCAGCAGCATCATCAGGATTATCAGCACGGTCAGCAGCAGCATGACCACGTCGACAAGCATGACAAGGCAGACAGCCACGGTAAATGCAGCACGTGCGCGGGCTGCTGCGCCGGCACCGCGCCGCCCGCCGGGCCGCTGACGGTGCAGGCGCCGGATGCATCCTTCTCCATCTACACGCCGGGCCAGTCCCGTGTTCCCGGCTTCGTCCCTGATACGCCCACCAGGCCCCCGCGCGCCTGCGCCTGACGTTTCGCATCAAGCAGATTTTTGGCACACGCTATATCCCATGGCGTGGCAGGGCACTTATTTATCAGGAGATCAGAAATGAAAGCATTCAACACCACCTTGCGCGCCACCTTCTTTGCCGCCGTATGCCTGTCCGGCATTCCGGCATTCGCACAGCACGGGGAGCACGACCAGCACGACCAGCACGCGGCTGCCGCGGCATCCGACACCACGGAAGGCGAAATCAGGAAGATCGACAAGGCGGCCAACAAGATCACCCTCAAGCACGGCGACCTGAAAAACCTGGGGATGGGCGGCATGACGATGGCGTTCCGCGTCAAGGACGCCGCCTTGCTGGACAAGGCCAAGCAGGGCGACAAGGTCCGCTTCACGGTGGCGAAAGTGGACGGCGCGTTGACGGTGACTGCGCTGGAAGCCGTCAAATAAAGTACTGCAGCCCTGCTGGGAACATTGCTGCCGTTTGCAACAATGTTCTTTCGATAGTCATATTTTGCATGTTAGACTAAAAAGTATGAATCGTTTCGTCAAGACATGGTTGCTGTGGTTGATGATGCTGGCGCTGCCCTGGCAGGCGCAGGCCAGCGTCATGCAGCTGTCTTGCGATATCGGACATCAACAGCAGGGCGCCTACACTGCCAAGAAAGGGCACGGCGGCTACGCCAGGTTGTCGCCTCGCCTGAAACGACAAATGGCTGCCACCGGAGGCTCGCACGGCTCCAAGCAGGTAAAGAAGGCTGTTTCCGGCGCCATGCCGGACATGGACCACGCTGCCTGCGGCTCCTGCGTCACCTGCTGCGGGGCTTCGGCTGCGCTGCCGAACCTGAAGGCGGCCGCATCTCCCCGCGACGATTCCGACCTATATCCAGCTTCGCTGCCGGCGTCCCATGCCGGCTTCATCCCGGAGGGGCTTGAACGACCTCCGCGCCATCACTTCTGCTGATCACAGAGTTTCCAGACGAAGGGTCACGCCTCCGGCGTGGCAGTGATTAAGCCCGGCCGCCGCCATTGCATGCATATGGCGGGCCGGCGCAAGTGATGCGAAAGGAAGTCCGGATGTTGAAGCAGAAAACCATGGCCGCAGGCATTCATGCTGTACTGGCCGCAGGCGTAGCATTGAACGCCGCCGCACAAGATACAAACAATGGCAAGCAGATGGAGCAGGTTGTCGTTACGGGCAGCCACCTGAGCCTGAACCGCTCGATGATGACCGGCATTGGCGCCGTAACCGTCATCGACAAGGACGCGATCGAGCGCTCCGGCGCGACCTCGGTCGAAACGCTGTTGCAGCGCATGTCGGCATCGGCCGGCTTTGCGGGCAACCAGACCAACGCCTACTGGGGCGAAAACGGCTACGGCACAACGCAGGTCAACCTGCGCGGCCTCGGGGCGAATCGTACGCTAGTGCTGATCAACGGCCGCCGCGTGGTCAGCGGAGGTACGGGCGCCAACAGCTCGGTGGACCTGAACACGATTCCCGTCTCGGTAGTGCAGCGTATCGAAGTGCTGAAGGACGGCGCATCGGCGATCTATGGCGCCGATGCCGTGGCCGGCGTGGTAAACCTGATCACGAAAAAAGGCTTCGACGGGCTGGAGGTATCGACCCGGTACGGGCAGACCACGCGCGACGATGCGCGCGAAAAGTCGGTCAACCTGGCCTGGGGCATCAACGGTGAGCGCGGCAACCTGATGGCGGCCATCGATTACGCGGAAACCGGCACCGTGAACATGGCCGACCGAGCACCCTGCGGACTGGGCGAGTCCAACGGCAGGCTGGTTTGCGTCGGAAGTTCTTCGACCATTGGCGGCCGCGCCGTGCTGGCCGACGGCACGCGCGTCAACTTCAACCAGACGCCGGGCGGCAATGGTAACTTCTACGAGCGCTACAACGGCGAGAAGCACAATTACAACAGCAATCCGTCGCTGAATGCGGTGAACCCGGTCAAGCGCCTGAGCTTCAGCGCTTTCGGCGGCCTGGATCTGGAGGACGGCAACCGTCTGTTCACGGAGCTGATGTACACGAACCGGCGTTCGACCCAGTTGGCCACGCCGGGCGCGCTGGGCGTCTACCGGCCGATCAATATCGCGGCCAGCCACCCCACCAATCCAACGGGCCAGAACCTCCTGCTGCAGCGCCGGCGCCTGGCCGAAGCCGGCGTGCGCTACTTCATGCAGGAAGTCGATACGGCGCGCGTGGTGCTGGGCATGGAAGGCAAGCTGGGTGAGAACTGGGACTGGAACGTGGCCGCCAACTATGGCCGCAACACGGGCGTCAGCACCACCACGAATGTGGCCAACCTTGACCGGGTGGACCAGACGCTGAACCGCGCCGTCTGCAGCACGGCGGCCGATGCGGCCATTCCTTGCGCCGACTACCTCGGTTATGGAGACGTGACGCCGCAGGTGCTGCGCTACATCATGAACGACTTGCGCGACCATGGCGGCAATGAGCAGAAAAGCCTCTCGGCCAGCATTCGTGGACGCGTGTTCACCTTGCCGGCCGGCGATGTCGGATTCGCATCGGGCGTTGAATTCCGCCGCGATAAGGGCTGGCTGAATCCGGACGCGCTGACCGTGCTGGGCATCGCTAATACGAACCAGCAAAGCCCGATCGCCGGCGATTACGACGCGAAGGAAGTCTATGCGGAAGCGGCCGTGCCCCTGCTGGACAAGCACTGGCTGGCCGATTCCCTGGGACTCAATACGGCGGTGCGTTATTCGCGCTACAAGCTGTTCGGCTCCAATACCAGCTACAAGGCCGGCCTGGACTGGCAGGTGCGCCCGGCGCTGAAACTGCGCGCCAATTACTCGACCGCCTTCCGCATCCCCAGCATCCCGGAACTGTACGGCGGTACCGCGGAAGGCAACCTGACCACCACCGACCCGTGCAGCGGCTGGAGCAGCCTGCCCGCGTCGTCGGTCATCGCGCAGAACTGCAAGGCCGATGGCGTTCCGGCGGGTTACCGCCAGCTTGGCAATACGGTGCTGACCACTTCCGGAGGCAATATCAATCTGCAGCCTGAGGACGCGCGTACGCTGACCGCCGGCGTGGTCTGGACGCCGGCCTTCGCCCGCGACCTGGTGCTGACGCTGGACTACTTCCGCTTCAAAATCAGCAACGCCATTGCCCGTGTCGATGGCTCGACCAAGCTGCGCGCATGCTACGAGTCGGCGGGCCGCGGCCACCTGTTCTGCAGCCGTGAGCACTTCACGCGCAACAGCCTGACCGGCGAAGTGGATTTCCTGTCCGCGCAGCCGGCCAATGCCGCGCATGAGACTATCTCGGGCCTGGACCTGGGCGGCTTGTACACCTTCCAGCTGGCCGGTTTCCGCGCCACGCTGAATGCGGAAGCCTCCTACCTGAAGAATTACGACGTCACGCCATTCGAAGGCGGCGAAACGCTGCACTATGCGGGCAAGATCACCGGTGGCCGCGGCAGCTTCACCAAGTGGCGCTCCTTCGATACGCTGACGGCGTCGCGTGGCGACTGGTCCGGTTCCTACAGCCTGCAATATATCGGCAAGGCACGCGATATCAATGCCAGGGCGGGCGCGATCGGCGACCATGCGCCGTCGGTCACCTACCACAATATGCAGATTCGCCGCACGTTCGGCAAGGCCGTGACGCTGGCCTTCGGCGTGGACAATCTGTGGGACAAGAAGCCGCCTTTCATCCAGAGCTGGACCGATGCCAACACCGATACGATGACCTACGATTTGCTGGGTCGCCGCTGGCACGTCAAGCTGAACTACCGCATGTAAGGAAAGCCGGTCCCGTGGCGCTTGCGCCGCGGGACAGTCAACGCACGGAATTTTGAGGAATTTATGAAACTAGCTTTCTGGTCACGCCGGCTGCACAAATGGCTCGGCTTACTGGTCGGCATACAGGCCTTGCTCTGGATGGCGAGCGGTGTGTATATGACGGCCGTGTCGATCGACTTCATTCACGGCGACCACCTGTCGCACGTGGAGCGCCCACCGCTGGACGCGGCGCGCGTAGCGGTCCAGCCGGCAGAACTGGCTGCGCAATTTCCCGCCATGACTGGCTTCCGCCTGAAGCGGTTGCAGGACATGGATGTCTACGAAGTGAAACAGCCCGCGGGCGCAGCCCTGGTCGATGCCCGCACCGGCCAGCGCCTTGATCCCCTGGACGAGGCAAGCGCCAGGCGCCTGGCGCTGGAAGCCTATCAGGGCGAAGGCAATCTGAAGGGGATCCGCCTGCTGCACCAGTTGCCGCAGGAAGTGGCGTCGCGCAAGGGGCCGCTGTGGCGCGCGGACTTCGACGATGAATTCGGCAGCGCGCTGTATATTTCGCCCTCCACCGGCGAAGTGGTGGCCAAGCGCCACACGATGTGGCGCGTGTTCGACTTCCTCTGGATGCTGCACATCATGGATTACGACACGCGTAGCGACGTCAATAATTCGCTGCTGCGTACCGCTTCCGCTGCCGGCGTGCTGTTTGCCCTGAGCGGATTGTGGCTGTTGTGGTTTACCGTGCGCAGGAGGGCCGCATCATGACGCCTCTGCTGCGTAAGCTGCATAAATGGGTCGGCCTCGCGATCGGCCTGCAATTCCTGCTGTGGCTATCGAGCGGCTTGGTCATGAGCCTGTTCGACCACCACGTGGTGGCCGGCGAGTCCCACCGCGCTCCTGCGGCGCTGACGCCGGCCTGGCCGTCGCAAAACGTGATGGCGCCGGCGGACATTCTCGCCGCGCTCCGGAAACCGGTGGAATCGATAGACAGCCACTGGCTGGCCCAAAGGCCGGCCTACCGCCTGAAGAACGCCGAAGCGACCTGGCTGGTGGACGCCGGCAACGGTCAAACTCTGCCGGTTACCGCGGATAGTGCGCTGCAGGTGGCGCGCGCGGACTACAAGGGCGAAGGCAAGCCGTCCGCGCCGGTGTTGCTCAAGGAGCCGACGCTGGAGATCCGAAAGCACAGCGGACAGGCGTGGCGCGTCGATTTCGACGATGCCGACAGCACCACGATCTACGTATCCGCCGAGGATGGCCGTATCCTGGAGCGGCGCAATACGTCCTGGCGCTTGTTCGACATCGCGTGGATGCTGCACATCATGGATTACAGCGGCCGCGAGGACTTCAACAACTCCCTCGTTGTGATGATGGCGCTGGGTGGCCTGTGGATGGCCCTGACCGGGATCTGGCTGCTGTGCACCAGCCTGCGCCTGCACGACTTCGTGCCGGGGCGGCTGCTGCCGGCGCGCCACATCACCGTGCGTGACGAAGCGGGCAAGCGCCTGGGCATCGTGAAAAGCTATCTGGGCGATTCCGTGTTCAATGCGCTGGCCCGCAACGGCATCCAGTTGCCTTCGAACTGCGGCGGCGGCCAGAGTTGCGGCCTGTGCGAAGTGCGGGCCTGCCACCAGGCGCCGGCGGCGACGTCGTCCGACGCCGATCATATTCCCGACCTGCGCCTGAATCGTGGCCATCGCCTCGCTTGCGGCATGCTGGTGGAAGGCGACATGGAAATCGCCGTCAATCACGGCGCGGCGCTGATGGTCAGCCGCGGCGCCGTCGTCGAGCGCGTCACGGCGGTCACGCCTTTCCTGCGCGAGATCGTGCTGCGGCCGGACCAGAAGGCGGGCGCCGATTTCCATCCGGGCAGCTACGTGCAACTGCACATCCCGCGCTACAAGGTTGCGCTGGACGGCATTCCTAGGCCGGACGAGCATCACGAGGATTGGAAGGGGCTCTCGCTGCCGAAGATGATCAGTTCTCGGGTGGCCTTGCGGCGCTCATACTCGCTGTCGATGTCGCCGGCGCAGGCGGGCGGCTGCCTCTCGCTGCTGGTGCGCTTCATGCCCGGCGGTAAGGGCTCGTCCTACGTGTATTCGCTGAAGCCTGGCGACCGGGTGACCTTCAATGGCCCGTTTGGCGAATTTGCGTTGCGGCGGGGCCGCAATGAAAAGGTCTTCATCGGCGGCGGGGCCGGCATGGCGCCGTTGCGAGCCATGATCCATGCCTTGCTGGATTCCGGCGCCACGGAGCCCATTCATTTCTGGTATGGCACGCGCAGCCTGCGCGAGCTGCCTTACCGCGAGGAGTTCGATGCGCTGGCGGCCCGGCATACGAATTTCCGCTGGCATGTGGTGCTTTCCGAAGGCCCGCCGGACGAAGCGCAGCCGCTGCGCGGCATGGTGCACCAGGTGGTGCTGGACGAATTCCTGCGCACGCATCCCCGCGCCGCCGAGTGCGACTTCTATGTCTGCGGCCCACCGGCCATGCTGCACGCCACCCGCGCAATGTTGAAAGAGCTGGGCGCGCGGCGCGTGGCCTTTGACGATTTCAAGGTGTGAGGGACGCCACATCAGCCATCCCTTGCTGGCGCGCATCATAGGCGCGCCGGCCAGCTTCGGCTAGCATAGGAGGCGTGGAGCGGGGATGGCTGGCATCATGCAGTGGGATCGGCGCAACGCCATTGAAGTCTCCTATCCAATCTGCTACAACGAAAGTGACTTTAGGGAGTGGTCATGGCTGCGATCGTGCGCATTGACGATGAAGTAATCGACACCGACTATTTCATCAGAACACTAAAGCTTACCGGACAGTTCGAAGGCCTGATAGAGCAGCTGGTGCGCGAAAAGCTTACCGTGCAAGCAGCCAAGAAGGCAGGCATCGCCATGCCCGCCGAGGAAATCCAGGAGCGCGCGGACCAGTTCCGCCGCATCCAGGGGCTGCACCGCGCAGCCGACATGAACCATTACCTCGATAGCCTGGGCGTGACGCTGGATGAATTCGAGGATTTCATCGTCGACAGCCTATACCACGAAAAAATGATGGCCCAGGTGTGCAGCGACAAGGCCGTCGAGCAGTATTTCAAGCTGAACTCGCCCAAATTCGACGCCGTCGAAGTAAGCCATATCGTGCTGGATACGGAAGGCAAGGCGAAGGAAATGATGTCGGCCCTGACCGACGATCCGGACAGCTTCGCCGAAATGGCGCGCGAGCACTCGATTGGCGATGAAGCGACGCAGGGCGGCGTGATCGGCCGCGTGTTGCGCGGTTCGCTGCGGCCCGATATCGAGGCGCGCGTGTTCAATGCCGGGCCGGGCGATCTGCTGGGGCCGTTCCCCTCGGCCGACAAGACGACGTTTGAAATCTTCGCGGTCAATGCCAAGCATCCCGCGGCGCTGGACGAGGAAACCGCAATCGAGGTGCGCCGACTTTTGCGGGAAGAATGGCTGGGGGCGCGGGCGCAGGAGCATATTATCGAGGCTTGTCCCGCGCGATGAGCCAGGCGCGGCCAGCTCACGGGGGCAGGCACCGACATGGATTCACTAGCGCCAAAACAGCAGACTCCGGCCGAGTTCCTGTCGACCGTTGAAATCCTGTCCGTCTTCACCGCCGAGGAGCTGGCGGAACTGGCCGGCGCCATCGAAACGCGCTCCTACGCCTTTGGCGACACCGTCTGCACGGCGGGCGAGCCGGCCGAAGGTCTCTACGTCATTCATTCCGGTTCCGTGCGCGTGTTCAGCGAAGAACACGGCAAGGAAATCAGCATGGGCGTGCGCAAGACGGGCGAAGTGTTCGCCGAGATCGCCATGCTGCGCAGCTACCGGCATGAGGTGTCGGCCCGGGCCGCGCTGAAAACCGAGCTGTGGTTCATCCCCCGCACGGCATTCCAGCCGCTGATCGGGCGCAACCCCGCCGCGCTGGACTTCATCAACAACTACGTGGCGATCAGCTCGGCAGGCGGCCTCGTCGCGCGCCTGTTCGATTTGCGCAACAAGGTCAACAAGGCTGAACTGGAAGAATTCGTGCGCAGCGTCGGCGTCAAGCGGGTGAGCGCAGGCAAGGAAATCCTGAAGCAGGGCGCACGCGACGATCACCGCCTGTACGTGGTGCGGCAGGGACAGGTGAAAGTCAGCTACAAGGATGCCAACGATGAATACACGCTGGCCACGCTGGGCCCGGGCGAGCTGCTGGGAGAGAAAGCCTGCCTGATGCGTCAGGAGCAGCCCGCGACGGTGGTGGCGGCGACCGAGGCCACCTTGCTGGTGATTCCGGAAAAGAGCGCCCATTTCATCCTGGAACGCAACGCCAAGTTCCGCGAAGTGATCGAAGATCGTGTGCGCTTCTTCGAACGCGAGCTGCACCGGCAGAAAAAGCTGGCCGAGCGGCGCAAGAAACCGGTCGTGCTGGACCTGGCCACGAAGCCGGAGGGCGGCGAGAAAGTTATCAAGCGCTTCGCCTGGGTCGAACAGGCCGAGGAAATGGACTGCGGCGCGGCGTGCCTCGCCATGCTGTGCAAGCACTACGGCATCAATATGACGCTCGGAAAGCTGCGCGAGCTGGCCAATGTGACCGCGCAGGGCGCCACGCTGGACAGCCTGGCCCGCGCCGGTGAAGCGCTGGGCTTCGGCACACGCGGCGTCCAATGCACTTTCGATGCGCTGAAAGGCTTCGAGCTACCCTTCATCGTCCACTGGGAGGGCTACCACTACGTGATCGTCTATGGCGTATCGAGCGATACGGTGTGGGTGGCCGACCCCGCTGTCGGCTTCAAGAAACTGAGCGTCGAGGAATTCGAGCGTGGCTGGAGCGGCACCTGCCTGGTGTTCACGCCGGGGCAGCAAATGGTGCAGATGACGGCGGCCCGTTCACCCTGGCTGCGCTTCGTCGGCTACCTGCAGCCGTACAAGAAAATCCTGATGCACCTGTTCCTCGCCACGTTCGTGATCCAGATGCTGGGCATCGTGCCGCCGATGATCATCCAGAACATCCTGGACGGCGTGCTGGTGCACCAGAACCTGAGCCTGCTGCATTTGTTGATCCTGGGCCTGGTCATTGCCACGGTGTTCACACAGATCATGAGCACGGTGCGGGCCTACCTGGCGAACTACATGGTGCGCAATCTCGATTTTTCGATGATGGCGCAATTCTTCAAGCACACGATGTCGCTGCCGTATTCCTTCTTCGCCAAGCGCAAGACGGGCGACATCCTGGCGCGCTTCCGCGAAAACCAGACCATCCGCGCCTTCCTGACCGAGTCCACGGTCACGACGCTGCTGAACCTGCTGATGGTGTTCATCTACTTCACCATCCTTTTCCTCTACAACGTCAAGCTGACGCTGCTGCTGATCGGCTTCACCATTCCCATCATCGCACTGACCGTCTTTGCCACGCCCAAGGTCAAGGATTATGCCCGCGAAGTCTTCACCAGCGGCACCGATGCGCAGTCCTTCCTGATGGAAGCGTTGGGCGGCATCGAAACCATCAAGGGCATGGGCAGTGAGCGTCCCGTGCGGCTGAAATGGGAGAAGAAGTATGTAAAAGCGCTGGAGATCCAGTACAAATCGCAGACGTACAACATCCTTGTAGGCCTGGTCAGCCAGCTGCTGAATTCGGCCACGACCATCGTGATCCTGTGGGTTGGCGCCACGCTGGTGCTGAACCGCGAGCTGAGCATTGGCCAGCTGATGGCCTTCAACGCCCTGATGGGCAGCGTGCTGGGTCCGCTGATGGGCCTGGTTGGACTGTGGAGCCGGCTGGCGGACGCCACGGTGGCCATGGAGCGCCTGGGTGACGTGCTAGACATCGAACCGGAGCAAAAGCCGGCCGATATCGCCTCGCGCGTCGTGCTGCCCGACCTGCAGGGCGAAATCAAGCTGGACCGCATGTACTTCCGCTATGGCGACGCCGGAACGCCCTATGTGCTGGAGGACATCAGCATCGACATCAAGCCGGGCGAGCTGGTGGCCATTGTCGGCCGCAGCGGTTCGGGCAAGACCACGCTGGCCAAGCTGCTGGTCGGCTTCTACCCGCCCAGCGAAGGCAAGATCATCGTCGATGGCTACGATATGAGCGTGATCGACAAGGACTACTACCGCGCCCAGGTCGGCTACGTCATGCAAAGCAACCTGCTGTTCTCCGGTACGATCGCCGAGAACATCGCCAGCGGCGACGAAAGCCCGGACCGGCGCCGCATCGAAGAAGTCGCGAAGCTGGCCGACGCTCACGCCTTTATCACCACAATGCCGATGGGTTACGAACAGGTGGTGGGCGAGCGGGGCATGGGGCTCTCTGGCGGCCAGGTCCAGCGCCTGTGCATCGCGCGCGCCCTCTACCACGACCCGCGGCTGCTGGTCTTTGACGAAGCGACGTCCGCGCTGGATACCCAATCGGAAAGCAATATCATCGGCAATATGCAGGCCATCCTGGCCGGACGCACGGCGGTCATCATCGCGCACCGCCTCAGCACCATCATGCGGGCGGACAAGATCGTCGTGCTTTATGAGGGCAAAATCGTCGAACAGGGGCGCCACGAGGAACTGCTCGAACGGCGCGGCATGTATTACGAACTGGTGCAGAAGCAGCTCAACTCGGCATGAAACTCTACAATCCCGGAGGCGAACGCGGCTCGGCCATGTCCTATGCCGCGTTGCTGGAAAAGATCGAGATCCTGCGCTCCACGCTGCGCTGGTCGACCCGTCTCGACCGTCCAGATATCGAAAAGATGCTGCGCCAGACAGGCGCCTTGCGCGACGAAGTCATGCAGCTCTCGCACAAGGAACGCTTCGTGCAGGCCGTCAGCGCCGCGCCGGCCGTCGAGCAGGCGGCCGGGCAGCGGCGCGAGGCACTGCTGGCGCGCAGCTTCGTTTTCGAAGGCACGTTTGGCGACAACCCCAAGCTCCTCGATGCGCTGGAGATCGCGGAGAAGGCGGCGCCGACCGATCTGCCCGTGCTGGTGGACGGCGAAAGTGGCACCGGCAAGGAGCTGATGGCGAAAGTCATCCACGCCAACGGTTCCCGCGCCGACAAGCCCTATATCTCGGTCAACTGCGGCGCCATTCCGGACACGCTGCTGGAGTCCGAACTGTTCGGGCACAAGAAGGGCGCCTTTACCGGCGCGGCAAACGACCGCAAGGGCAAGTTCGAGAGCGCCCACAAGGGAACCATCTTCCTGGACGAGATCGGCGAGTTGCCGTTGCCGGGCCAGGTCAAACTGCTGCGCGTGCTGCAGTCGCATGAAATCCAGCGCGTCGGTTCGGACGAGATCATCAATGTGGATGCGCGCATCGTGGCCGCCACCAACAAGAACCTGCGCAAGCTGATCGAGCAGGGCACCTTCCGCGAAGACCTGTTCTATCGCCTCAGCGTGATCCACGTGACACTGCCGCCGCTGCGCGACCGCGCCGATGAGATACCCCTGCTGCTCGCCTACTATGGCGATGAGGCGGCTGAAGCGCTGAAGCGTGCACCAGTCGCAATGACGCCGCGCCTGCGCAATTTCCTGCTTCGCTACGCATATCCGGGCAATATCCGCGAACTGCGCAACATCATGTACCGGCTGTCCTGCCTGGCGGGCGAGATGGCCGACCTGCCGCACCTGCCGGAAGATATTCGTCCGGCGCCGTCACGGGCCAGTGCCGCCGCTGCTGCCGGACCGACGGACAGCGGCTCGCTGGCCGAAGCCAAGCGCGCCGCCAGCGACGAGGCCGAACGCGGCTGCCTGGAGCGTGGCTTGCAGGAGGTGGGCGGATCCGTATCGGAACTGGCGCGGCGCTGGGAAATGAACCGCTCCCACCTGCAAATCCTGCTGAAGAAGCACGGCCTGCATTCGAAGGACTTCCGCAAGCAGGCGTGATCAGAGCGCCGGATTGAGCATGGTCTTGTCATCTCCGCTATCGTCGGCGCGGACGACCACGGCGGTGATGTTGTCGCGTCCGCCATTGGCGCGCGCCAGCGTGATCAATTCATCGGCGGCCTGGCCCGGATCGCCGCAGGCCAGCGCGCCGGCGATTTCCTCGTCCGGCACCGGATTGCTCAGACCGTCACTGCACAGCAGGTACATATCGCCGTCACGCGCGGCCAGGGTGCCGAGATCGAGTTCCACCGTTTCGGCCGCGCCTACGGCGCGCGTAATCATGTTCGAATCGGGCTGGCTGTGGTCCTGGGTGAGCTGGTGCAGGCGGCCTTTGCGGAACAGGTAGATGCGGCTGTCGCCGGCCCACAGGCAGGCGGCCTGGGCGCCATGCGCGAGCAGGACCACGATCGTGCTGCCCATGACGGGCACGTGCCGCGCCTGGGCATCCGCGCGCAAGTCCTGGTTGATCTGGTGCACCATGGCGCGGGCGTCCGCGATGAACTGATCCATGTTGACGGGCGGATCGAGGCGGTCCATGGCTTCCACAATGGTGCGGCTGGCCACGTCGCCGAAAGCATGCCCGCCCATGCCATCGGCCACCACCCACAGGCCGCGTTCGGGGCGCGCGAGGCAGGCGTCCTCATTGCGGCTGCGCACGAGGCCGATGTCCGTGCGCGCCGCGGATGTCCAGGAGAGGAGTTGGCTTTCGCGCTTCATCACCTGGCCCGGAATCAGACCTTGCCGTTGTTGACGCTGCGCTCGTCGACGCCCACGGTCAGGTTCGCGTTGTTGCCGCTGTTGTTGACATTCACCATCTGATACTGGTTGATCATCTGGTCGGCGTAGTTATTGATCTGGTAGAAGTTGATCACGGGGACCTGGCCTGACGATCCTTCCACGAACGGCCGGATCCAGCCGAACACCCAGGGCGCGCCGCCGGCGCCGCGGATGGTCGACATCGCCTTGCGGTCCAGGGTTTTGCTGGCGGGCAGGTCGTTGATGGTAATGGTTGCCATGATGCGTCTCCGAGTGAATGGGGAGGCCGGAGCCCGGCCTCCTCAGTTTAGGCGAATTTTGGAAGAATCACCTTGTTCTCTGCTTTAAGCCGTGCGTCCAGGTCGATGTGCGGGCCGACGAAGCCGGCGCCAATCGAGCCGTTGTTGTTCAGGACGTTGAGGTCGATATCCTGAAACTGGATCATTTGCTGGTTCACGTTCAGGTTCAGGTTGACGTTCGGGGCAAATTTGAAGCCGCCGCGGACTTCGCCCATGCCTTGTTCGGTCAGTTCGGTGCTGTGCGACAGGTCGCATACTTTGATGGTGGACATTTCAATTCTCCTGGATGTTGGTTGGGGTTTGGGTTTTCTGGCCGGCATTGTTCGGCGCATGGTAGCGAACGTGGAAGGTCAGGCCGCCGATCTCGATGATCTGGGTCGCCTCTGCGCATTCGGCTTGCGTTGCGGTGCGGTCGATGGCTTGCGCACCGGTCAGCTCTGCGATGGATTTGGTTTTCATGGAATTTCTCCCGAAAATGCCGGCCAGGGTCAAAGTGATCAGTGTTGAACGATTACGTTCTTGCCGTTTTGATGTACGTCGCTATGGACGTCGACACCTTCCAGGAAGGCCGATTCATTGGCAGTAGCGGTCACTACCGACTGCTTTTGCATCAGCTTCTGGACCGCATCGACCGACGAGTCATAGGTCGGGGCGTAGGTAATGTCGCCGAATTCGTAGTGCTTCGAATTCAGGCTCCAGCCGCCGCGCACGTCGGCCATTTTGGCGCTGTCGAGTTCTTCGGTACGGGCCAGATCTTTGATGGTCAAGGTTTTCATGGTAGTGCTCCTGTCTGATGGTTTGGTTGGGGTTCGAGGCATTTCGTTTGCG
>DASWYX010000002.1:0-5007 GCA_036404755.1 Pseudoduganella sp. | reverse complement strand
GGTCGAGCAGCAGCGCATGCGCCACCAGCACGAGCGCCGCCAGCGCCAGCGCGCGGCCGGCGCGCGGCGCGTGCATGCCTGCCCTGCCGAGCGCCGGCGCGTGTCGCATGGGACCGCACAATAGCGCGCCATGAAACTCGCCACCCTCAAGGACGGCTCGCGCGACGGCCAGCTCGTCGTCGTCTCGCGCGACCTCGCCAGCGCCCACCATGCGAGCGGCATCGCCACGCGGCTGCAGCAGGTGCTGGACGACTGGAACTTCCTCTCGCCCCAGCTGCAGGACCTGTACGACGCGCTCAACGCCGGCCGTGCGCGCCACGCCTTCGCGTTCGACCCGGCGCAGTGCATGGCCCCGCTGCCGCGCGCCTACCAGTGGGCCGACGGTTCCGCCTATGTGAACCATGTGGAACTGGTGCGCAAGGCGCGCAATGCCGAGATGCCGGCCTCGTTCTGGGAAGATCCGCTGATGTACCAGGGCGGCAGCGACGACTTCATCGGCCCGACCGATGATATCGAGCTGAAACACGAAGAGTGGGGCATCGATTTCGAAGCAGAAGTCGCCGTGATCACCGACGATGTGCCCATGGGCGCGCCGCCGGACCAGGCTTTCCAGCAGATCCGCCTGCTGATGCTGGTCAACGACGTATCGCTGCGCAATCTCATTCCGGAAGAGCTGGCCAAGGGCTTCGGCTTCTTCCAGTCCAAGCCGGCCTCCAGCTTCTCGCCGGTGGCCGTGACGCCGGACGAGCTGGGCGAAGCGTGGAAGGATGCCAAGGTCCACCTGCCGCTGCGCTCGATCTGGAACGGCAAGCTGGTCGGCCAGCCGAATGCGGGTGTGGACATGGTCTTCAATTTCGCCCAGCTGATCAGCCACCTCGTCAAGACCCGCAACGCCCGCGCCGGCACCATCGTCGGCTCCGGCACCGTGTCCAACAAGGACAGCAAGAAAGGCTACTCCTGCATCGCCGAAAAGCGTTGCCTGGAAACCATCGCGGACGGCAAGCCCACGACGAGCTTCATGTCCTTCGGCGACACCATCAAGATCGAAATGCTGGATGCCGACGGCAAATCCATCTTCGGCGCCATCGACCAGACGGTCCAGCAGCACGGCCGGCCCAAGCCGCAGCCACAGGAACCCGAGTCAGCCAGGACGGAAGTTTCTGACGAGCAATAACGAAAAGGGGCGGTTTTCCGCCCCTTTTCCATAGATGGCGCTACCGCTTCGGCCCGGATAATGGCAGGGTCGAAAACAGGAGCGGTAAATGGCTGAAGAAAGCGAAGCCGAAAAGACAGAACCCGCGTCACCGAGGCGCCTCGAGCAGGCGCGTGAAGAAGGCGACGTACCCAGGTCACGCGAAGTTGCCACGTTTACCGTGCTGATGGCGGCGGGCGCCGGCCTGTGGATGACGGGTTCGGGTCTGGTGCGCCAGCTGAGCCACGCCCTGGTGTCCGGCCTGTCGCTGACGCGCGACCAGGTCTTCGACCCGGACGTGCTGATCCGCCGCATTCTTGTCGACCTGGTGGAAGTGCTGATGGCCTGCCTGCCGCTGGGCGTGGCCGTCATGGTCGTGGCCCTGGCCTCGCCGCTGCTGGTGGGCGGCTGGCTGTTCAGTTCCAAGGCTTTCACCCCGAATTTCATGAAGCTGAATCCGATCAATGGCATCAGCAATATGTTCTCGACCAATTCCCTGGTGGAGCTGGTCAAGGCCATCATCAAGACCATCGTGGTCGGCGCCGTGGCCTGGGTGGTCATTTCGCGCCAGAAGGATGCGATGTTCGGCCTGATCAACGAACCCATGTTTGCCAGCTACAGCCACCTGATGAATATGCTGGGCACGAGCTTCCTGTTCATCGTCGGCGCGCTGGGCCTGATTGCCGCCATCGATGCGCCTTACCAGATGTGGCATTACGCGAACAAGCTGAAGATGACGCGCCAGGAGCTGATCCAGGAATCGAAGGAATCGGACGGCAACCCGCAGATCAAGGGCAAGATCCGCCAGCTGCAGCGCGAAATGGCGAAGAAACGCATGATGGCCGATGTGCCGACCGCCGACGTGGTGGTGACCAACCCGACCCACTACGCGGTGGCGCTGAAATACGCCGACGGCGCGCAAGGCGCACCGAAAGTGGTGGCCAAGGGTACGGACGAAGTGGCGGCCAAGATCCGCGAACTGGCGAAAGAGCACAAGGTCGCGATCCTGGAAGCGCCGCCGCTGGCGCGTGCGCTGCACAAGCACACCGACATCGGCGACGAAATCCCGCCGCGCCTGTATGCCGCCGTGGCTGAAGTGCTGGCCTATGTGTACCAGCTGCGCGCCTACCGTCCGGGCGGCCGCTATCCTGACCGCCCGACCAAGCTCGATGTGCCGGCGGACATGGACCCGGCAACGAAGAAACCAGATAACAACGGAGTACAAGAATGAACAGCATGAAGCTTCCCGCGTGGATGAGCGGACTGGCCGGCAGCAACAGCAAGAGCCTGGCCGCGCCCATCCTGATCATCATGCTGCTGGCCATGATGATCCTGCCGCTGCCGGCCTTCATCCTGGACCTGTTCTTCAGCTTTAATATCGCGCTGTCCATCATCGTGCTGCTGACCAGCCTGTACACGGTCAAGCCGCTCGACTTCATGGCTTTCCCGACCGTGCTGCTGGTATCCACCATGCTGCGCCTGTCCCTGAACGTGGCGTCCACGCGCGTCGTGCTGACCGAAGGCCATACCGGCCCGGACGCGGCGGGCAAGGTGATTGAAGCCTTCGGCCACTTCCTGATCGGCGGTAACTACACGGTCGGTATCGTGGTGTTCGTGATCCTGACCATCATTAACTTCGTCGTCGTGACCAAGGGCGCGGGCCGTATCGCCGAAGTGGGCGCGCGTTTCGCCCTGGACGCGATGCCGGGCAAGCAGATGGCGATCGACGCCGACCTGAACGCGGGCCTGATCGGCGAAGCGGAAGCACGCAAGCGCCGCAGCGAAGTGTCGCAGGAAGCGGAGTTCTACGGTGCGATGGACGGTGCGTCCAAGTATGTGCGCGGCGACGCGGTGGCCGGCATCCTGGTCACGGTGATCAACGTGATCGGCGGCTTCCTGGTCGGTATGATCCAGCACGACATGCCCATGGCCGACGCGCTGAAAAACTATGTGCTGCTGGCCATCGGTGACGGCCTGGTGGCGCAGATCCCGTCGCTGGTGATCTCGATCGCCGCCGGTATCGTCGTGTCGCGCGTGGCCAGCGAAACGGACATCGGCACGCAGGTGATCGGCCAGCTGTTCGAGAAGCCGCAGGTGCTGTACATCACGGCCGGCATCATCGGCGGCCTGGGCCTGATTCCCGGCATGCCCAACCTGGTGTTCCTGCTGCTGGGCGGCGCACTGGGCGGCGCCGGCTATATGCTGTCGAAACGCGCGAAAGAGCGCGCCGAAGCTGCCACGGCGGAAGCGGCCGGCACGGCCGGCGGTCCGGGTGGCGCGGGCGGCGGCGGTGCGACGGCGCCGGCCGAACAGGAAGAGGCGAGCTGGCAGGACGTGCTGGCCGTCGACACGCTGGGCCTGGAAGTGGGCTACCGCCTGATTCCGCTGGTGGACAAGAACCAGGGCGGCGAACTGCTGAAGCGCATCAAGGGCATCCGCAAGAAGTTCGCGCAGGAAGTGGGCTTCCTGGCGCCGCCGGTGCATATCCGCGACAACCTCGAACTGAAGCCGTCCGCCTACCGCATCACGCTGAAAGGCGTGGAAGTGGGCGCGGGCGAAGCCTTCAACGGCCAGTTCCTGGCGATCAATCCGGGCATGGCCAGCGGCACCTTGCCGGGCCTGGCGACGACCGACCCGGCCTTCGGCCTGCCTGCGGTGTGGATCGACGCCGGCATGCGCGACCAGGCGACCGGCATGGGCTATACCGTGGTCGACGCCGGCACGGTGGTGGCGACGCACCTGAATCACCTGATTACCACCCACGCGTCCGAGTTGCTGGGCCGCGCGGAGGTGCAGGCGCTGCTGGATCACCTGGGCAAGGAGTCGCCGAAGCTGGTGGAGGACCTGGTGCCGAAGATGATTTCGCTGTCCTCGCTGCAGAAGGTGCTGCAGAACCTGCTGGTGGAAGGCGTGCATATCCGCGATATGCGCACAATCATCGAGACCCTGGCCGAATTCACGCCGATGACGCAGGACCCGAGCGAGCTGACCGCGCAGGTGCGCATCGCGCTGGGCCGGGCCATCGTGCAGCAACTGTTCCCGGCTGGCGGCGAGCTGTCCGTGATGACGCTGGACAATCGCCTGGAGCGGCTGCTGATGCAGGCGCTGACCACCGGCGGCGGCGACACGGCCGGCATCGAGCCGGGACTGGCCGACACCATCGCCCAGCAGGCAGCGCAAGCCGCCGCGCAGCAGGAAGCGCTGGGCGTGACGCCGGTGCTGCTGGTGCCGGGGCCGCTGCGCGCGCTGCTGTCGCGCTTCCTGCGCCGCGCACTGCCCCAGCTCAAAGTGCTGTCGCACGCCGAAATCCCGGAAACCAAGACCATCCGCGTCACCTCCCTCGTCGGCGCCCAATAAGCCGCCGGGATTGGGTCGGAAATAAGGGGGGATTTCCGGGGCTGTTCGTTCGATGGTTTCTCCAGTGCATCGTCAATAATTTCACCATCAACGTGAAAGACTGCAGGAGTAGCAATGAACGTCAAAAAATTCACCGCGCCGACTTCGCGCGAGGCGCTGCGCAAGGTGCGCGAGGCCCTCGGGCCGGATGCCGTGATCCTCTCCAATCGCCCGGTCGACGGGGCGGTGGAGATCCTGGCCCTGGCCAATGACGATGCCGCTTCGCTGGCGATGCCGGCTGCAGATTCGCCGATGGCCGCGCCGGAGCCGCAACTGGAGCTGTCGCCCCAGCCCTTCGACCAGCGCGTAGAGCCGTTGCTGCCGCAGGAACCGGAAGCGCCGGCCGAGCGCGCGATGCCGCGTCCCGCACGCACCGTCGCCCGCGAAGGCGAGCCGGCGCCACGTTCGGCTGCGTCCGT
>DASWYX010000001.1:0-1590 GCA_036404755.1 Pseudoduganella sp. | reverse complement strand
GGCGCGCCGCTCATCTCCTGCGCGGTCAAGGCCAGCAAGGATCCCAACTGGTCGACAATCAGCGACAGGGGCAGCGGAGATTGCTGCAGGAACTGCGGCGTCATTGCCGCCGCGTAGGCTGTGAGTGCACTTCCCCAGGCAGTGGCCGACGAAATGCGGGCGCCGGTCAATGCGGACGGCGATGGCAGCCATTGCCGCACCCAGCCTTCCGACAATTTCAGGTGCAGGTAATCGTAGTCGGAGGGACTGTCGAAATCGACGACGAACTGGGAATCGACGAAAAGCGCATCGCCGCGCTCCATGCGCATGCGGCCGCGATGCTCGACGTTCCAGGAAGTCGCGCGGTTCAGGATCAGGTGGAAGTTGCGGCCGCTGCTGCGGGCGATATCGCCGCTGTCCGTAAAACACCGGTGGGCGCTGCCCTGCTGCCGGATGCAGGAAAGGCCGCCCAGTTCGAGGGCATCCATATGCGCGGCAAAGTGATCGGCGCCCGGCGCCGCCAATTGCGCGGGAACGATGGCGGTGCTGAGCGCCGCCGCGTAGTAATCGAGGCGTTGCAGGGCCGGCACATCATCGGTCGACCAACGCGTTACAGGTAGCGATCCCATTCTTTCTCGCCCTCCGCGGATACCAGCATTCATGCAGTATGCACCACGAAACGGGGCAGATTGTGATCAAAGTGCCACTTTTATCAGATACCAGCTAGCAAGCCATATCAAAAACGATATAGCTCAACCGGTTTTAGTTATTGGGAATGAAACTGGGATGGATGTACGATGACCGGCACCCCAACGCGTTCGGAGTTTATTTGTATGCCAGGTCCAGTTTCCGCCTCCTCTCCCGTGCTCGAATCCCGGTCCGCCGCGAAAGCCAGCTATGCCGCCGTGATGTCGCTGTTGGCGAGCCTGTTCTTCACCTGGGGCTTCATCACCGTCATCAACAACACACTGCTGCCGCACTTGCGCAGCGTGTTCGAGCTGAATTACACGCAGACGACGCTGATCGAATCGGTGTGGTTCATCGCCTACTTCGTCGCCTCCATCCCGTCCGCCAAGCTGATCGAGCGGGTCGGCTACAAGAAATCGCTGGTCACCGGCCTGGCGATCATGGCCGTCGGCGCGCTGATGATGATTCCGGCGGCGCGTTTGCCGTCCTATGTGGTCACGCTGTGCGCGCTGTTCGTCATCGCCTGCGGCATCACGCTGCTGCAGGTTTCGGCCAACCCTTACGTGACCGTGGTCGGATCGCCGCAGACAGCGTCCTCGCGACTGAACCTGGTGCAGGCCTTCAATTCGCTGGGCACCACGCTGGCGCCCCTGTTCGGCGCCTACCTGATCCTGGGACGTTCCAACTCCGGCACCGCTGAAGCGAGCCGCGTGCTGACGCAGGCCGAGCGCCTGGCCGACGCGCACGCCGTGCAGCTGCCCTACCTGATCGTGGCCGTCGTGCTGGTGGTACTGGCGATCGTGATCGCACGCTTCCCGCTACCTTCGCTGCACCACGCGGCCATGAACCGCGCCTCGAAGGAGGAGCGCGCGACGATGTCGCTGTGGCGCCACCGCAATCTGGTGTTCGGCGTGCCGGCCAGCT